>JAJTHJ010000338.1 GCA_021298875.1 Burkholderiales bacterium
ATCGCCATCGAAGTCCAGGGCACGGGGTCGAAGTCGATCCGCTCGGGCACGTTCTTTACGCCGCCCAGGCCGTCGGCAAAGCGGCCGGTCAGCACCTGCGCGACCACGGTTTCGGGCTGGTTCAGGTACTGCGTCGGCGCGATCACCTTGGCGATCAGCTCGCGGTTGCGCGCCTCGCGTGCCATCGCTGCGGCTTCCAGCACTGCGCGGTACAGCGCAGCGAAAGTGTTGGGCGCCTCCTTGATCAACGCCTCGTTGAAGCCGAACGCGCAGCAGGGGTGGCCGTCCCAGATGTCCTTGGTGAGGATGTGGATGAATCCCACCTCGTCGAACACCGCACGCTGGTTGAACGGATCGGGGCCGAGAAAGCCGTCGATGTTGCCGGCGCGCAGGTTGGCCACCATCTCCGGCGGCGGCGTCACGCGGATCTGGATGTCGCGGTCCGGATCGAGGCCCGCTTCCGCCACGTAGTAGCGCGGCAGAAAGTTGTGCATCGAATACTCGAACGGCACCGCGAACTTGAAGCCCTTCCAGCTCTTGGGATCGCGCTTGTCCTTGTGCTTGAGGTGCAGCGTGATCGCCTGGCCGTTGATGTTCTGGATCGTCGCCACCCGCATCGGCTGCGCGACCGATCCCAGCCCCTGCGAAATCGCTATCGGCATCGGCGAGAGGAAGTGGCTGGCGTCGTGCTCCTTGTTGAGCATCTTGTCGCGGATCAGCGCCCAGCCGGCCGTCTTGTTCAACTGCACGCGCAGGCCCTGGCGCTTATAGAAGCCGAGCGGGTCGGCCATGATCAGCGGCGTGGCGCAGGTGATCGCAATGAAGCCGATTTTCAGATCGGTCTTCTCCAGCGGCTTCTTGTCCTGCGCCATTGCCTGCAACGACGCGACCGGCAGCACGCTCGCCAGCGCCGCCCGCGCGGTGTTGGCACCGACCGCGCGCAAGAAGGCTCGCCGCACGTCATCGACCGGGAACAGCGCCTTCATCAGCGTCGCTTCGACGAAGTCCTGCGACAGTTCTTCCGGGTTAGTTGCGCGCTTCTGTTCGGCGGCGGATAGCTCGGCATCGTGCGCGGCCTGATCGGCGTGTTTGCCGCAGGCGCAGCGCATCATCAACGGACGGTCGGCATCGAAGGGACGGAACAGGTTGCTCATGGGGTTTACTCGCGGGTGGATCGAGCTGCCGCCCTTAGCGCAGAAAGCGTGCCAAAGCGGTGCGCCGTAGAGAGAAGGCGCGACGTTCGGGATTGGTGCACGACGCGCACGCCGGCAGTGCATCGGTGCACGACAACGCGCAGGCACATGCCGCCGATATGATCGAAGCATGATGTCCGCCGCACTCCGCCTGCACGCTGCGAGCAAGACCTTCGCCAACGGCGTGGCGGCGCTGGCGCCGGTGGACCTCGCGGTGGCCCAGGGCGAGTTCGTGGCACTGGTCGGCCCCTCGGGCTGCGGCAAGAGCACGCTGCTGCGGCTGGCGGCCGGGCTGGAGCAGCCGAGCAGCGGCCGCGTCGAGCGCGCCGACGCGCGTATCGGCTATGTGTTCCAGGACGCCACGCTGATGCCCTGGGCCAGTGTGGCGCGCAACGTGCGGCTGCCGCTCGATCTGGCCGGCGTGCCGCGCGCCGACGCCGATGCGCGCGTGGCTGCGCAACTGGCGCGCGTGGGCCTTGCCGACTTTGCTCACACGTACCCGCGGCAGCTCTCCGGCGGGATGAAGATGCGCGCCTCGCTGGCGCGTGCGCTGGTGGCCGAGCCTGCGCTGCTGCTGATGGACGAGCCCTTCGGTGCGCTCGACGATCTGACCCGCACCCGGTTGGACGATGAAGTGCGTGCACTGGCGGTGGAGCGTGGCTTGACGGTCTTGTTCGTCACGCACAACCTGGCCGAGGCGCTGTTCCTCGCCGACCGGGTGCTGCTCTTCTCGCCGCGGCCGGGACGGATCGTGGCCGAGCAGCGGGTCGAGGCACCGGCGCGCGATGCGGCCTTTCGCACGAGTGCGGAGTTTGCGGGGTTGCTGCGGGGGTTGCATTCGAGGTAGGCGGAGGCGATGGAGCCAGTAAGCGGCGGTCTTCCCTCACCCGGGGCTTCGCGCCACCCCCGGATCAAGTCCGGGGCAGGCTCTCTCCCGGGGGGAGAGGGAAGACCGCCACAAACGAAGTGAAGCAATGAACCCTGCACCGTCTCCCCGCCTCCTCCGCCTCACCGCCCCCATCGCCACCGCGCTCGTCGTGCTGGCCCTGTGGCAATGGGCAGTGCGCGCCTACGAAGTACCGATCTACCTCGTCCCCGCGCCGACCGACATCGCCCGCGCACTGGTGCAAGATGCCCCGCTGCTGCTACCGGCACTGATGACCACTTTGCGCATCACGCTGCTGGCACTGGCCGCCGCCGTCGTCTGCGGTGTCGCCATCGCGGTGCTGTTCGCGCAAAGCCGCGTGCTGGAGGCGAGCCTCTTTCCCTACGCGGTCGTGTTGCAGGTCACGCCCATCGTGGCGATTGCGCCGCTCATCATCATCTGGGTGCAGGACACCACTGCCGCGCTGACGCTGTGCGCAACCATCGTGGCGATCTTCCCGGTGATCTCCAGCACTGCCATCGGGCTGCGCAGCGTGGACCCCGGGCTGCTCGATCTCTTTCGCCTGCAACGCGCCTCGCGCTGGCAGGTGCTGACGCGGCTGCGCGTGCCGAGCGCGTTACCGAGCTTCTTCGGCGGGCTGCGGATCGCCGCCGGGCTGGCGCTGATCGGCGCAGTGGTCGCGGAGTTTGTCGCCGGCACCGGCGGCTCGCGCTCTGGGTTGGCCTACGAGTTGCTGCAAGCCGGCTATCAACTGAACGTGCCGCGCGTGTTTGCCGCGCTGGCCCTGATCACCGCCGTGGGCATCCTGCTTTACGCTGCGACCACACTCGCGGCGCGCTGGGCGCTGCGGCACTGGCACGAAAGCGAACTCGCGCAATGACGCCACTCGTTATCCGACTCGCCGCGCTGCTCGGCGGCAGCCTGCTCGCGCTCGCCGCGCAGGCGCAAACCAAACTCGTCTTCGGCACCAACTGGTACGCGCAAGCCGAGCATGGCGGTTTTTATCAGGCGCTGGCCGAGGGCATCTACAAGAAGCACGGCCTGGACGTGGAAATCAAGATGGGCGGCCCGCAGGTCAACGTGCTGCAGCTGCTGCTGGCGGGCCAATACGACCTGGCGATGGGCGACGACCTGCAAACGGTCAAGGCGGTCGAGGGCGGCGCGCCGCTGGTGACGATTGCGGCCACCTTTCAGCGCGACCCGGTATCGCT
The DNA here is from genome assembly GCA_021298875.1 of Burkholderiales bacterium. Taxonomy (GTDB): domain Bacteria; phylum Pseudomonadota; class Gammaproteobacteria; order Burkholderiales; family Burkholderiaceae_F; genus JAJTHJ01. The sequence goes on from JAJTHJ010000338.1 coordinate 3,291, forward strand.
GATCGCGCACCCCGGCGTGGCCAGGCTCGAAGACCTGCGCACCAGGACGATCTTCGTCGGCCAGGCGAGCGAATCGACCTACTGGCCGTGGCTGAAAGCCAAGTACGGCTTCTCCGACGAGCGCAAGAAGCGCTACAACTTTTCCGTGCAGCCGTTTTTGGCCGATCCGAACTCGGCCACGCAGGGCTACGCGACGAGCGAGCCCTTCACCATCGAGCAGGCCGGCGTGAAGCCGGTCGTGTTTCTGCTCGGCGCCTACGGCTACCCGCCCTACGCGCAAACGCTGGTCGCCACGCGCGCGGGGCTGGCAAAGAACGCGGACGCGTACCGCCGCTTCGTGCAGGCGACCGCGGAAGGCTGGAAGAGCTACCTCGCCAACCCCGCCCCCGGCAATGCGTTGATCAAGCGCGACAACCCGCGCGCCAGCGACGCGCTGCTCGCCTTTAGCGTCGCGACGATGCGCGAACGCGGGCTGGTCACCGGCGGCGACGCCGCCACACGCGGCATCCTGGTCATCACCGATGCGCGCTGGCGCGAGATCGGCGAGTTCATGAAGTCGGCCGGACTACTCAAGCCCGGATTCGACGTAAAGCAGGTCTACACCACGCAGATCGTGGACCAGGTGAAGGTGCTGCCGTAGCGGGCGGTCAGACCCGCAGCAAGCCGCGCTGCTGGATAAAGTCGATCACCGCGTCTAACCCCTCGCCGGTCTTGAGGTTCGTCATCACCCAGGGGCGCGTGCCGCGCATCCGCGCGGTGTCGTGGCGCATCACGTCGAGGTTGGCGCCCACGTAGGGGGCGAGGTCGATCTTGTTGATGACCAAAAGGTCGCTGCGCGTGATGCCGGGGCCGCCCTTGCGCGGGATCTTCTCGCCGCCGGCCACGTCGATCACGTAGATCGTCAGGTCCGATAACTCGGGGCTGAAGGTCGCGGCCAGGTTGTCGCCGCCAGACTCGATGAAGATCAGCTCCAGGTCCGGAAAGCGGCGGCACATTTGGTCCACCGCTTCCAGGTTGATCGAGGCGTCTTCGCGGATCGCCGTGTGCGGGCAGCCGCCCGTCTCGACCCCCATGATGCGGTCGGGCGCCAGCGCCTCGGCCGCCACCAGCAGACGCTCGTCCTCGCGGGTGTAGATGTCGTTGGTGACGACCGCCAGCCGATAGCGGTCGCGCAGGCGCTTGCACAGGACTTCGACGAGGGTGGTCTTGCCCGATCCGACCGGGCCGCCGACGCCGACGCGCAGAGGG
>JAJTHJ010000326.1 GCA_021298875.1 Burkholderiales bacterium
AGGGCGTGCCGGTGGCCACCTTTGCGATCGGCGAAGCGGGTGCGGCCAACGCCGCGTTGTTCGCGGTGGCGATGCTCGCGGCCGACGACGCCGATCTCGCCCGCAAGCTCGCGCAGTTCCGCGCCACGCAGAACGAGGCGGCGCGCAACATGGCGCTGCCGCTCTGAGGGCATGATGGCGCTGCGCGCCAATGACGCCCGCTGCGCGGGCTATGACGGCGGCTGCGCCGCCTATGACGGATTCGGAGTGCGACGATTTGCATCATCGGCGCGCAGCGCCATCATCACCCGCGGCGGGCATCATCCATCATGACTGAGCTTCGCTCGCCACTTCCCCCCGGCTCCTGGCTCGGCGTGCTGGGCGGCGGCCAACTGGGCCGGATGTTCACGCACGCGGCGCAGGCGCTGGGTTACCGCGTCTGCTCGCTCGACCTGGACGAAGACGGCCCCGCCGGCAGCGTGGCCGACCGGCACCTGCGCGCGGACTATCTCGATCCTGCCGCGCTCGATGAACTCGGTTCGCTGTGCGCCGCGGTCACCACTGAGTTCGAGAACGTCCCCGCGGCTGCCCTGCAGCGGCTGGCCGCGCGCTGCTTTGTCAGCCCGGCGGCGCGCTGCGTGGCGGTGGCGCAGGACCGCATCGACGAGAAGAGTTTCATCGCGGGGCAGGGCATACCAGTGGCGCCGCACAAGGCGATCCGTACCGAGGCCGATCTCGCCGCCGCCGGCGCCAACCTGTTCCCCGCGATTCTGAAGGCCGCGCGGATGGGCTACGACGGCAAGGGGCAGGTCGCCGTCGCCTCAGCGGCTGCGTTGCCCGCCGCGTGGACAGACCTCAAGCGCGTGCCCTGCGTGCTGGAAAAGCGCCTGCCGCTCGCCAAGGAGTTGTCTGTGATCGTCTGCCGTGCCGCCGACGGCGCGGCGATCACGCTGCCGGTGGCCGAGAACGAACATCGCGGCGGCATCCTCGCGGTGAGCATCGTGCCGGCGCGGATCGACGCGGCGCTGGCCGAGCAGGCACGCACGCTCGCCTTGCGCGTGGCGCAAGGGCTCGACTACGTGGGTGTGCTGTGCGTGGAGATGTTCGTGCTGGCGGACGGCTCGCTCGCCGTCAACGAGATCGCGCCGCGCCCGCATAACAGCGGCCATTGGTCGATCGATGCCGCCGCCAGCAGCCAGTTTGAGCAGCAGGCGCGCATCCTGGCCGGGCTGCCGCTGGGCGACACGCGCGTCTTGCTGCCCGCCGTGATGCTCAACCTGCTGGGCGACCTGTGGTTCGACCGCGGCGTGCCGCGCGAGCCGCCATGGGCCGAGGTGCTCCGCGAGCGGCTCGCCAAGCTGCACCTGTACGGCAAGCGCGAGGCGCGGCCGGGCCGCAAGATGGGTCATCTGACACTCTTGGGCAACACGGTCGAAGACGCACTGGCCGCCGCCAACCGCTGCGCGGCGCGGCTGGGCATTGGGCCGGTGGGTTGACCGTTGTCGGTTGTCCGTTGGCTCAACCGACAACCGACAACAAACAACAGACAACGCAAGACCATGACCGAGAGCCATGCCGCGCGACCCATCGACTCCGCCGCCATCGCGCGTGCGGCGGAGGTGCTAACGCGCGGCGGGCTGGTTGCCTTTCCGACGGAGACCGTCTATGGCCTGGGCGCCGATGCGTCCAACCCGACGGCGGTGCGCGCGATCTTTGCCGCCAAGGGGCGTCCGGCCGATCACCCGGTGATCGTGCACGTGACTGATGCCGGCGCGCTCGATACCAAGGCGCGCGACGTGCCGCCGGCGGCGCGCCGGCTGGCGGCGCGTTTCTGGCCGGGGCCGCTGACGCTGGTGCTCAAGCGCGCGGCCTGCGTGGACGACGCGGTGACTGGCGGGCAAGACACCGTCGGCCTGCGCTGCCCCGCGCACCCCTGGGCGAGCGCGCTGCTCGCGGCTTTTGGCGGCGCGCTGGCGGCGCCGAGTGCCAACCGCTTCGGCCGCATCAGCCCGACCACCGCCGCGCACGTGCGCGCCGATCTTGGCGATCGGGTCGATCTGATCCTCGACGGCGGCGCCTGCCCGGTGGGGATCGAATCGACCATCGTCGATTTGTCCGGTCCCGCGACGCGGCTGCTGCGGCCGGGTTCGATCACCCGCACGCAGATCGAAGCGGAACTCGGCCAACCGGTCCCCGACGCCGGGCCCGACGCGCCGCGCGCCTCCGGCCGGCTGGAGCAGCACTACGCGCCGAGCACCCCGGTCGAGCTGGTACCGGCGGGCGCCCTCGCGGCACGGGTCAACGCGCTGCGCGGCGAGCGGCTGGCGGTGCTGGCACCGGCCGCTGCGCTGCTCGACCGGCCCGCGCAGGTCGTTGCCCGTCTGCTGGCGCCCACCGCTGCATCGGAGTACGGCCGCCGCCTCTACGCGCTGCTGCACGAACTGGACGCTACCGGGGCTGTCCGCATCCTGATCGCCGAGCCGCCCGCGGGTCCCGACTGGGACGCCGTGCAGGACCGTCTCCGTCGCGCCGCGGCAACACAAGAAATGCCGCACTCGCTATAGTCCCCGCTGCCCTGCGCGACGACGCGGGAACGACAAAAGCTTTCTACAGGAGACATGCAATGACGATTCTGCGTTTACGCACGGCGCTTTTTGCGACCGCGGCGACGATCTTTCTCGCGTCTTGCGGCGGCAGCGACTTCACCAGCGCGCCGGTGCCAGCTAAGTACAGCTCCGTCTACACCTTTGGCGCCAGCTTGACCGATACGGGCAACGCGTGCCCGCCGCCGTCGCCGCCGGCCGGATGTCCGCCGGTGCCGCCTTATGCAGCTGGTTTGTATTCCAACGGTCAGATTTTCAGCCAGATCATCGCTGCCAACTACGGTGCCCAGGTGCTGCCGTCGGGTAAGGGTGGAACCGCTTATTCGGTGGGTGGGGCACGCACCGGAGCGATTCCTGGCCTGACGACGCAGTCACCCGTTGCGAGCATGGTGGCGCAGGTTGACAGCTACCTGAAAGACTCCGGCGCCCAAGCCAATGCACAGTTCCTTTATCTGATCGACGCGACCACCATCGGCAACAACATCACGGCGGGGTTGCCGCTGATCCAGGCCGGCACCATCACCAGCACGCAGCTGGTGACGGCGGCGATTGGCGACGTGGTCGGGGTCGTCAACCGCCTTTACGCGGCTGGCGCGCGCAACTTTCTCGTGGTCAATGCGCCGAACGTGGGCGCCACGCCGTTGGCCCAGTCGCAGGGAACGGCGGCCGCCACCGCAGCCACTCAGTTGTCGGCAGGATTCAATCAAAACCTGGCTGCGCAGCTGAACAACCTCAAGGCGAACGCGCCGGGGATGAACATCTTCCTGCTCGACAACTTCGGGCTCGAGACGCAAATCAAGGCAAACCCCTCGTCCTTCGGCTTCAGCAACGTGACAGCGCCTTGCGTCACGCCGACCTCGCTGTGCGGCACGACATTGGCAACGCAGAACACCTTTTTCTACTGGGACGGTTTCCACCCAACCAATGGCGTCGGCCAGTTGGTGGCGCAGCGCGCTATCTCGCTTCTCAATCAGTAGACTCGTCTTGGCTTCGAGAAAACGGCGCCCGTGGGCGCCGTTTTCGTTTCTGCGTTCAGCCGATCCTGAGCTTCATCGCCAGGATGAACAGCGCAAGCGCCAGCGTCACGACGTTGGCGACGATCACCGGCCACGCGCCGAGCATCAGGCCGTAGACGAGCCAGAGCGCCACGCCGGCAGTGAACAGCAGGTACTTGCCGAGCGAAATCCCGCTCGCGTCGCGCGTGCGCCAGATCTGCCAGGCCTGCGGCACGAAGGCGACCGTGGTCAGAAATGCGGCGGCGTAGCCGATCAGCTCAGTCGTGCTCATTCCGGGGGGCGCAACGCGCGTACAGGGTCGCAATGGCGGCCAGCACCGCCTGCGGCTGGTCGCGCTGCGGCGCGTGGCCGCAGGCATCGAGCTTGAGCAACTCGCAGGGCGGGGCGGCGCCGCGCGCGAGGCCGGCGGCGATGCGGTCGAGTTGCTCCATCGTCGCGTACTCGTCGTCGTAGCCCTGGATCGCCAGCACCGTGCAGCGGATGAATTCCAGTTCGCGCTCGATGTTCCAGTCGCGGAACTCCGGCGAGAGCCAGCCGTCGTTCCAACCGAAAAACGCGCCGTCGGGGTCGGTGTGCAAGCGCGACAGTTTGTCGCGCAGCTTGCCTTCGTTCCACGCCGCGCGCGCGGTGCGGATGCCTTCCAGCGTGACTTCCTCGACGAATACGTGCGGCGCCATGATCGCAATCGCCCGCGGGTCGAAGCGCGCCGCGTACAGCAGCGCAATCGAGCCGCCGTCGCTGTGGCCAACCAGAAACGGTTGCGCGATGCCGAGGGCATCCAGCAGCGCCGGCAGCACGACCCAGGCTTCGCGGTGCAGGTAGTCCGGTGCGCGCGGCGCTGCGAGCTGCGTGGACTGGCCGTAGCCGCAGCGCGAGTAGAGCAGGCCGGGCGCGTTCAGGGCGTCGCATACCTTGCGCGGAAAGTCCCGCCAGCCTGCCACCGACCCCAGCCCTTCGTGCAGGAAGACGAGCGGCGTACCGTGGCGGTCCGGCGCGATGCGCAAGTATTCGAGCCGCTCGTTGCCGAGGTCGAGGAAGCCGATGGACATGGCCGTGATCGGTGATCCGTGATCGGTGATCCGTTGGGTCGAGGAGCGCCGGGTTTCGAGCCGACGATCAGGCCCTCGACGGGCGGCAGCAGGTCTTTGCTCGATCGGCGCTGCGCTTCATGAAGGCAACGGATCACCGATCACAGATCACGGATAACGGGTCACGGATCACGGATCACGGTTCACGGATCACGGATCACGGATCACGAAAAAGCCGCAATCCCCGTCTGCGCCCGCCCGAGGATCAGCGCGTGAATGTCATGCGTGCCCTCGTAGGTGTTCACCACCTCCAGGTTGACCAGATGGCGGATCACGCCGTACTCGTCGGAGATGCCGTTGCCGCCCAGCATGTCGCGCGCGGCGCGGGCGATCTCCAGCGCCTTGCCGCAGGAGTTGCGCTTCATGATGCTGGTGATCTCCACCGCCGCGCTGCCCTCGTCCTTCATTCGGCCCAGCCGCAGGCAGCCTTGCAGGCCCAAGGCGATCTCGGTCTGCATGTCGGCGAGTTTTTTCTGGATCAGTTGATTGGCGGCCAAGGGGCGGCCGAACTGCTTGCGGTCGAGCACGTACTGCCGTGCGCGGAACCAGCAATCCTCGGCTGCGCCCAGCGCGCCCCAGGCAATGCCGTAGCGCGCGCTGTTGAGACACGTGAACGGGCCTTTCAGCCCTTCGACGTTCGGCAGCTCGTTCTCGGCCGGCACGAACACGTCGTCCATCACGATTTCGCCGGTGGTGCTGGCGCGCAGGCCGACTTTGCCGTGGATCGCCGGGGCCGACAGACCCGTCATGCCTTTTTCGAGGATGAACCCGTGGATGCGCCCGGCGCCGTTCTTGGCCCAGACCACGAACACGTCGGCAAACGGCGAGTTGCTGATCCAGTTCTTCGCGCCATGCAGGCGGAAGCCACCCGGCACGCTGTGCGCGCGCGTCTCCATGCTGCCGGGGTCGGAGCCGTGGTTGGGCTCGGTCAGGCCAAAGCAGCCAATCCACTCGCCGGTGGCGAGCTTGGGCAGGTACTTGCGCCGCTGCGCTTCGGAACCGAACTCGTAGATCGGCACCATCACGAGCGAGCTTTGCACGCTCATCATCGAGCGGTAGCCGCTGTCCACGCGCTCGATCTCGCGTGCGATCAGCCCGTAGCAGACGTAGTTCAGCCCCGCGCCGCCATACTCGGCCGGGATCGTCGGCCCCAACAGGCCGAGTTCGCCCATCTCGCGGAAGATCGCCGGGTCGGTGTGCTCGCGGCGGAAGGCTTCCAGGATGTGCGGCGCCAGCTTGTCCTGTGCGTAACGCCGGGCAGCGTCACGCACCATGCGCTCCTCTGCGGTCAGCTGCGCGTCGAGCAGCAGCGGGTCGTCCCAGTGGAAGCTGGGCTTTGGCGAAGAGTCCGGCGTGCGGGCGCTCATGAGCAAAAGTCGAAATTCGTGGAACGAAAGTTATCGGGCGCGGCCGACCCGACCCCCCGACTGGCGTCAGGGAAGCTGAATCTTGCCGCCGCCGCCCATAGCGGGAGGCATGCCGCCGGGGCCGAACGCACCGCCGCCGCCAGCGCCGGGAATGACGAGCGACGAAGCGGCCTGCCTCCGCATGTCCTGCAATTCGCGTATGGCGCGCTCGAAGGCTTCACGCGCGTAATCGCCGTATCTTTCGACCGCTTCGGCGAGGCCCCCGGCCTCGATTTCGAAGCTGATCGGCAGGGCGCCGACGTTGGTCATCATTTGCGCCTCGCCCACGTATACGGTTCGGCGGCCGGGATCGGCGCTGCCGTCGCTGCGGATGGGTACCAGGACGCGCACGGTGCCAACCTTGCGGTCGGTGACGAGTTCTTCGCGCCACAAGTCGGTGGCGTCCATGCGTGCGTCGCGCGGGTTGCCTGCCTCGGCCATCGTAACGATCCTCTGCTGCGGGTGAACGAACGGCGCGAAGCATAGCGGCAGCGCCCGGGTTGGGGCCGGCCGCTGTCGGCGGCGCCCGGTTCGCGGTAGTCTTGCGCCGCGCCGGGAAGCCGGAGTTTGCGCAGCGGGCCAAGCGTCGATGTCGATGTCCTCCAATCCGCGTAGCACTGAGCCCGGCGGCGATCCGGCGGCGGAGAGCCTGATCGGTGGGCGTCGCGAGCGCCCCGAGAGCCTTCTGCGAACTCGGTCCAGGGCCGTGCCGGGCGATGCCGCGACACGCCGGAGCACAGCCGGCAGCGCCGACGCGGCCTCGGGACACGCCGCCGAGGTACCGTCCAGCGCGGAGTCGGCCGACGACGGGCTGATGTCGGTGCCGCCCTCCGAGGAGCCCGCCTTCCGTGCCAGTTTGGCGCGTCGGATTGCGGCGGCGGCGGCCTGGGTTCTTCCGGCTTACGCCGTTGCGATCGCCGTGGCGGCAGGCCTCGACGCGATGCGCGGCGGCGCCACGGCGAGCGGATGGATGCAGTGGATCGGCTGGGGGCTGGTTAGCCTGCCTTTGCTGGCGCTGATGGCGCTGGCGCATCGGCGGGAGGACGTGGAGCGCTACCCGCACTGGTTGCTGGCCGGCCTGGCGGTGGTCGGTATCGGCTGGGTCGTGCTGCGCGCGAGCGCCCCGGTGCCGGACACCCTGGCCACGCATAGCGGGTCGCTGGAACTTCTGCTCGTGCTGCTGCTGGCCGCTGCGCAGCCGGTCTTGCTGCCGGGGCTGCTCGTGGCGCTGCTGCTGTGGGGGCTTCAAGCGTGGGTTCTCTGGAGCGGGCGGGAATCGCTCGCGGCGTACGCGGCCGAGCAACTGGGCATGCTGCAGGCGGTGGCGATTGGCACGGCCCTGAGCGTGCTGCTCGGTCGGCTGGCTCGGGCCGAGTTTGCGGCGCGGCGGACGCTGATCGCGCACCGCGACCGCTTCGAGCGCATCAAGCAGTCGCGTACGCGCTTCATCGCCGCCGCCAGCCACGACTTGCGCCAGCCGCTGCATGCCGTGGCCTTTCTGTCGCAAGCGCTGCGCGCGCGCTTGAAGGACCCGCCAGCAGAGACCGTCCTGCGGCGCCTGGAGCAGGCGGCACAGACCACCGATCACATGATCCGCGACCTGCTAGAGCTCACCAAGCTCGATGCCGGCGCCGTCGAACTGCGCCTGCAGCCGGTGCCGCTGCACACGATTTTCGAGAACGTGCACAGCGAGTTTGCCCAGCAGGCGCAGGCCAAGGGGCTGACCCTGCACGTGTACAAGACGGATCTGGTTTGTCGCAGCGACCCGGTGGCCTTGCAGCGCATCGTCTCGAACCTGGTCTCCAACGCCATCCGGTACACGGATGTTGGTCTGGTTTATCTGCGTGCGGTCGCAGCCGACGGCATGGTGCGGATCCGCGTGCGCGACACCGGCATCGGCATTGCCGCGCAGGATCGGGAGCACGTGTTCGAGGAGTTTCACCAAGTGCGCAAGGATCGCGGTGGCACCGGGCTGGGCTTGGCCATTACCAAACGGGTCGTCGAAGCGCTCGATCAACGC
>JAJTHJ010000343.1 GCA_021298875.1 Burkholderiales bacterium
CACCGCGGCCAGCACATACTCGGCCAGGTCGCCCGCCATGCCGGCGTCTTCGAGCCGCACCAGCGGCAGCTCGAGCGGCAGGTTCGGCAGCGCCAGCAGCGCATCGACGCCAGCGCCGAGATTGAACACCGCGCGTAGCCGCCGCTGTTCGTCGAACAACGCCGGCGGCGGGCGCCACACCACCGCGCAGTCGGCGGGCGTGGCCGTCGGGTCGGCTTCGGTCCGGCGGGCATCGCGGAAGAAGATCTCGGCCGCCGGCAGATGCGCGGCGAGCGCCGCCGCGTACCGCTCGACCGCCGGCCCGCTCGCGCAAACCACGATCTTCATTGCTGCCCCTTGCGTCGGCCGTGCGACGGGTGTTGCCGGCTGTCGGCGACGGGGGCCAGACCCTTGGCCTCGGTGGCGGCCGCGCGCGGCAGCGCGAGCATGTTGTACGAGGCGATGTCGTCGAAGAGGTTCTCGCCGTCGCCGGCAAAGTTGTCGGGGTTGAACAGCCGCGGGAAGTGCCACCACAGCGCGTAGCCCGCCGCCCACAGCCATTCGATCAGCGCCTGCGACTGCTCGGCGCGGTCGTTCTCCAGGTACAGCAGCGGCCGGCAGCGGGCGAGCGTGCCGGCGGCGCCGCGCAGCACCTCGAGTTCGAAGCCCTCGACGTCCATCTTCAGCAGGCCGACGCGCTCGCTGCCGAGATCGTCGTCCAGCCGCAGGCAGCGCACCGCGGTGCGGCCGGCGGCCGCCTCGCGCTGCATGGCCACGCCGCCGAAGTTGCCGCGCGCGCGGTAGTCGGGAGCATCGAAGTACAGCGTGCCGGGCTCGGCGCCACAGGCCGCTGCTTGAGCCCCCACGTTGCCGATGCCGTTGACGGCGAGATTGGCGCACAGCGTCCGGAACATCGCCGGCTGCGGCTCGTAGGCGAGCAGCCGCCGCTGCTGCCCGGCGAGCGCGCGCGCCAGCGGTACCGTGTGCGTGCCGATGTTGGCGCCGACCTCGACCACCGTGCCGCCGGCGCGCAGCAGTTGCAGCAAGAACTGCACTTCCTGCTCGCAGCACTCGCCGTAGCGGATGAAGGAGCGGCCGATGAACACGTCGGCGGCGTGCGCCAGCATCCAGCCGTGCCGTCCCTGCACGAGGCGCAGGCCGGGCGCGGTCTCGATGCTCTGCGGCGCGGGCACGCCAGCTTACTCCGCCAGCGCGATCAGTTGCGCGCCCTCGGCCATCTGCTCGCCGACCGCGCAGCAGACCTCGGCTACCACGCCGTCGGCCGGCGCCAGCAGCGTGTGTTCCATTTTCATCGCCTCCATCACCACCAGCGGCGCGCCGCGCGCCACCCGCGCGCCTTTGGCGGCATGCACGGCGATCACCTTGCCCGGCATCGGCGCGGCGAGGGTGCCGCTGCCGAAGTCGCTGTCGTCGGCATGGGCGATGGGGTCGAGCAGCGTCAGCACGCGGTGGCGACCGTCGAGAAAGACATGCAGATCGTCGCCGTCGCGCACCACGTCGGCGGTGAAGCTGCGGTCGGCCAGACGCAGCGGGAGCCGCGTGCCGCCGACCGCGGCGATGGCGAGCGGCAGTCGCGCGCCGCCGCGCACGAAGTGCAGACCGTCGCGCGCGTATTCGAGTGCCACGCGCTGCGTGTCGGCGCCGCTGCGCAGGTCGATCTCGCGCAGGTACGTGGTGTTCAGCCGCCAGCCGGCGCGCGCCGACCAGGGGTCGGCGGCGGCGGCCGCAGCCTCGTCGGCCACCAGCCGAGCGCAGGCGGCCGCCAGTTGCGCGTCGCTCGGTGCGCCTTCGGGCGCGAAGAGCCGCTCTTGCGTGCGGGCGATCAAGCCGGTGTCGAGTTCGGCGCGGGCGAAGCTGCCCTCGGCCACCAGCCGCGCCAGGAAGTCCACGTTGTTGGCCACGCCAACGATGTGCGTGTCGGCCAGCGCCGCAGCCAGCCGCGCCAGCGACTGCGCGCGGTCTTCGCCCCAGACGATCAGCTTGGCGATCATCGGGTCGTAATACGGCGTGATCGCATCGCCTTGGCGCACGCCGCCGTCCACCCGCACCGGCGCGGGGTCGTGGAAATCATTGTCGTCGGCATTGCGGCGGAACTCCACCGCCGCCGGCAGCGCCAGGTGCTTGAGCGTACCTATCGACGGCAGAAAGCCCTTGTCCGGGTTCTCCGCGTAGATGCGCGCTTCGATCGCATGGCCGCGGATGGCGAGATCGCTTTGCGCGACCGGCAGCCGCTCGCCGCTCGCCACGCGCAACTGCCACTCGACGAGGTCGTGGCCAGCGATCATTTCGGTCACCGGATGCTCGACTTGCAGGCGCGTGTTCATCTCCATGAAGTAGAACGTCCCGTCCTGCGCCGCAATGAACTCCACGGTGCCCGCGCCCACGTAACCGACCGCGCGCGCCGCGGCCACCGCGGCCTCGCCCATCTCGGCCCGACGCTCGGGCGTCATGCCGGGGGCGGGCGCTTCTTCCAGCACCTTCTGGTGGCGGCGCTGCACCGAGCAGTCGCGCTCGAATAGGTACAGCGCGTTGCCGTGGCTGTCCGCGAAGACCTGAATCTCGATGTGCCGCGGCCGTTGCAAGCAACGTTCAATGAGCACGCGATCGTCGCCAAACGAGGCCGCCGCTTCGCGCTTGCAAGAGGCGAGCGCCGCGGCGAAGTCCGCACTGCGCTCCACGACCCGCATGCCCTTGCCGCCGCCGCCGGCGCTCGCCTTGATCAGCAGCGGGTAGCCGATGCGGTCCGCCTGCGCTTGCAGGAAAGCCGCATCCTGCTCCGCGCCGTGGTAGCCGGGCACGAGCGGCACGCCGGCGCGCTCCATCAGCGCTTTGGCTTCGGACTTGCTGCCCATCGCGCGGATGGCCGCCGGCGGCGGGCCGATGAACGCGAGGCCCGCGTCCGCGCAGGCGGCGGCGAAATCCTCGTTCTCCGACAGGAAGCCGTAGCCGGGGTGCACCGCTTGTGCACCCGTCGTGCGCGCGGCGGCAACGATGGCGTCGCCACGCAGATAACTTTCGCGTGCCGGTGAGGGACCGAGGCGCACCGCTTCGTCGCACAAGGCGACGTGACGCGCGGTGGCGTCTGCATCCGAGTACATCGCTACCGTACGCACGCCCAGCCGCCGAGCGGTCGCAGCCACGCGGCACGCAATCTCACCGCGGTTGGCAATCAGAATCTTGTCGAACATGGTCTCCCCGCGGTCGCGGCGCTCAATCTCGGGCCAATTCTCGCGCAGCTACTTCTTGCCGTCCCGATCCAGATCGAAGGTCGTGTCCTTGATCATCGTGAAATAGCCCTCGGCCGGGTCGAGCAGCAAGTCGAGCCGCACCGGGAACTCGCGGCGCAATTCCGGCGGCACCTTGCCTTCGTCAAAGCCCACGCTCACCGTCACCGTGGCGCCCTTGGGAATCGCCTTGAATTCCTGCTTGAGCTTCTGGAACTCGACCACGCTCGCCGGCGACAGCGCAAACACCTGCCAGACGCGTCCCGCGGGCGCGCGCGGCAGCCGCGGGTCGTCGCGCTGCGGCTGCTGCAACAGGATTGCGTAGCTGCGCTTGGGCGCACCGCCCGGTGGCGCAATCGCGATGTCGATGCGCCCGCCTTTCATCGTCACGCGCGGATCGACCAGCAGCGCCGCGCGCAGTTCGGCCGGGTCGAGCGCAAACAACTGCTCGGGGCCGAAGTTGCGCAGCTTCCAGATCGTCGACACCGGGATCGACAGGCAGCCGGCAAGCAGCGCGGCGGCCAGCGCCACGACCCAGGCGCGCCGCGTCATGGCGCCCGCGCGCTCGGCGCCAGCCAACGGAACAGTCGGCGCAGATAGCGCAGCACTTTGGTGAGCAGCCAGATTGCGGCGACCGCCAACACGGCAACCGCCGCCAGCGCGACCCACGGATGAGCAAACGCCAGCCACAGCAGCCCGCCGGCGGTGAGGTCTTCGGCTACCGACAGGCCGGCGTTGGACAGCGGCTCCGGCGAGGTATTGGCCGCGGCGCGCGTGCCGCTCTTGGCCAAGTGGCCGGTCGCCGCCAGCGAGCCGCCGACGATGGCGGCAACGACCGTCCACACCGCGCCGTCCACGCCGCCCCAGGCCCCCGCCGCCGGCGCCGCGCCAGCGGGGATGCGGATGAAGGTCTGCACGCTGTCCCAGGGCGCTGTCCACCCACGGGATCTTGTCGGTGACGAGTTCCACCACGCACATCGCGCCGCTGGCAATGAGCACCCACGGGTGTTGCAGCAGCTGCAACCCGCTCGGCAGTTCGACCCAGCCCGCCCAGCCGGTGAGACCGACGACGAACAGCACCGCGTACAGGCGCAGCCCGCTGGCAAAGCCGAGCACGGCGGCCAGCGCGAGCAGTTGCGACAGATCGAGCGCGGCCACGCGGCTACATCTCCTCGTCTTCGTCGCTGCCCGAACTCTGTTGCTCGAACTCCACCACCCAGCGCGGCTTGCGCTTGTCCAGAAAACTCGCCACGCCCTCGCGGCCGTCGGCACTCGCCCGCACGCGCGCGATGCGCTGTGCAGTGTCGGCGAGCAGCGCGTCGGTGAGCGACTGCCCGGCCACGTCGCGCACCAGGCGCTTGGCTTCGATCACCGCCGCGTCCGAGGTCAACATCAACGCGCCCAGGATTTCGTTGACGCGCGCGTCGAGCGCATCGGGCGCGACCAGTTCATGCACGAGGCCGATGCGGAAGGCTTCGGCGGCGTCGAACTTCTCCGCGGTCAGCGCGTAGCGGCGCGCCTGCCGCTCGCCAATCGCGCGCACCACATGCGGGCCGATGGTCGCGGGGATCAGCCCGAGCTTGGTTTCGGACAGGCAGAAGGTCGCCGTCTGCGCGGCGACCACGATGTCGCAGGCCGCCACCAGCCCCACGCCGCCGGCGTAGGCATCGCCGTGCACGCGCGCGACGACCGGCTTGGGGCATTCGGCCACGGTGCGCAGCATGGTGGCGAGCGCCAGCGCATCGCGGCGGTTTTCTTCGTCGGAGTAGCCGGCCATCCGGCGCATCCAGTCCAGATCGGCGCCGACGCAGAAGGCGGGCCCCTGCGCGGCGAGCACGATCGCGCGCACGCCCGCATCCGCGCCCAGTTGCGTGAAGGCGGCGGCCAGCTCCGCGATCATCGTTTCGTTAAAGGCGTTGCGCAGCTTTTCGCGCGCGAGCCAGAGCACGGCCACGCGATGGGCCAGATCGAGGCGCAGGGTGGTGAAGTCGGTCATTGGAGGTTCTTCCGCAAAAAATCGTCGAGCGCCTGAAAGGCCGCGGCGCGCAAGCGTACCGGGTCGGTGCCGTCGAAGCCCAAGCAGGCGCTAGCGATTGGCTGAGACTTTACCGGTATGCCGCAGCCGCTCGGCCAGTTGCAGAACCAGCAGGAGAGTGCGCCGCAGAGTCAACGCGCCGCAGGCATCGACTCCGCCCCGGTCAGAGCGGCAGCCGCCCGTAGGCGCCCAGCGTGGCCGCGTCGCGCCAGTCGGGCGGCGGCTCGACCGTGGCCCAGTACTCGTCCACCTGCGCGATCAGCCCGTCGCGCAGCGTGAAGAGCGAGGTGGCAAAGAAGCGCTGCGGCGGGAGCGTGACTTCGACGAGCGACAGTACGCGGCCGTCGGTGAGCGCGGCGGCGTCCGCCACGCGCAGCGTCCAGCCTTCCGGGTAGGTCGCGTTCACGCGGACAATGGCATCGACATCGCCGTAGCGCTCGCCGCTGGTGTGCCAGAGCATCGTGGCGTCGTCCGCGTACAGGCGGCGTACCCCGGTCCAGTCGCGCGCCTGCATCCGCGCCCACAGCGCGCGGATGAGGGTTACACCATCGACCGGCGCCGGCCAGGGCGCACCGTCGAGCGGCAACACCATCACCACGCTGCGGTAGCGCTTGCCCTGCCACTGAACTTCATCGGCATCGATGTAGCCCAGCTTGGCGTAGGCGCGTCGCAGATGCGCGGCCGGCACGGCGGTGTCCAGCGCCAGATAGCGGTAGCCCTGCGCGCGCGCCCAGTCCACGCACTGCGCCAGCAGGCGACGGCCGAGGCCGCTGCCTTGAAGCACGGGCTCCACTGCCAGTTGGTGCAAATGCGCAGCGTCATGCCGGCAGAACCACGGCGTCTGTTCGGCCCACCCAGCCTGTCGCAAGGGATCGTGCGGTCCGGCCACCGTCACCGTGCCGACGATCCGCTCGCTGTCCACGGCAACGAAGCAAGTCCCAGCCGCGCAGCGCTTGCGCGTGACCTCGACCGTCTGATCGACCGCGGTGTAGTTCAGCCCCATTGCGCCGAGCGGCGCGTAGGCGCGGTGCAGCAGGGCGGTGAGCGCAGCGAGACAGTCCGTCGAGCGCAGTGGCCGAATCGTTGTGAGAGGGGCGTTCATCGGCTTGCTTTTCCTCGTGCCGGCTGTGACGGGCAAAGCCAGTGCACCGGCCGGCCGCTCGCCGCGAACCCATCCGCCAAGCTCTGTGTACGGCTACCCGCTGCCGCGTACAGCACCACCAACTCGTCGGCCCATTGCACGAGCAAACGATTACGCAGCGCGCTCGTCGCCGCGCTGATGCGCCGCTCGCCGAGGCTGGTCGAGGCCAACAGCAGATCGCCGTTTTCGACGGCGGCGACCCACGGTTGCGGCAGCCGGTAGTCCGCAATCGCGCGGGCGACAAAGACGATGGCCGGCACGCGGCGCTGCAAGAAGGAGTCGAGACACTCCCGCTCCAGCGGGGAGTGAAACCCGCTCAACAGAACCCGTCCGTCCGGTTGGTACGACCGCGCCCAATCCAGCGTCTTCAGTATTGCCGTGCCGCTCGCCTTGACCGACCCGAGCACTCCCAGAGTGGGCCGGCCAAGCAGGTTGCGGTCGCCACGGACTTGCAGGGCCGGGCACAACCCGACCAACCCCGGCGGAAAGCCCGGATCGCCCGCCGCCAACCGACCCGTCTGCGCAGGGCCGCCGCCTGCCGTAACCCCGCCACGAAAATGAGCGGCCAGATAAGTCATTGACTTACCGGATTTTTTTCTTGTTGGCCGCTTTATTATCCGCGGCCTCTGAAAATAAAGTCCAAGTCGTATCGGTTGGCGCGGTCGCCTTGCGGTAGACCGTACCGCGCTTGCCCTACAGGTGGTCCGCGTAGTACGCACGCGAGCGCGTGACATGCCCCGCGTTGTTGTCAGCGCTAGTTTGAGGGCGGTGTGGGCGCTATCGGTTCGATTTGCAGCAACGTATACGCCTCACGCTGCCGCCCGCCTCGTCGAGTAACGCGGCGCACCTGGAAGCGCCCACGCACTTGGCGACCCGCCAGCGGCGCGCCGTCTCCAAACAAAGACTCCTCGTAAGCCTGAGTCACATCGCCCCGGGCGGTGCCAACGATCGACTCGCCGTTGGGCCGCCGCCACTCGAAGCTACGGCGCTGCGGGACGACGCCGACCAGCACACCGACTTCTTCCTCAACGCGGATGTCGATCTCCATTTGCTCCGTGCGGGAGCGCGCGCGGGCGACCGCCTCCGCATCGAGTTCCAGGTCCTCGTCGCCCTCGACCAAGCGGAGCAGTGCCCCGCTATCGTGCAACTGCTTGAAGAATTCGGCCATCGCCTTAAATGCGCGCGGCTCGACCGCATCGACCGCGGCATTAAAGGCCTCTTCATCAGTGCCGGCTGCGGCCCGCGTCAGACGCGCGATGTCGTCCAGCGCGTGCCGGGTCGGCGACTCGACGAGCTGCCCCTGATCGCCCGCTTCTTCGAGCACGAACCCAAACGAGCCGCGGCCCACGTCGGTGACGAGCAGCCGCGGCGCGGCATCCTGCGCCAGACGCCCGCGCTCCCCGACCGGCCCAGCCTCGCCCGCCGCCTGTGCGCCGACCGCGCGCTGAAAACCGTCGATCGCCTGTGCCGCGAATCCCGCATCGATGCCGCGGCTGCCCCAAACCGGCCGGCCGCCGAAAAGCAGCGCAACCTTGCCCTCGCCCTCGGCAGTACGCCCCAGCGCGGCCAGCGCCCCTTCGAGTTCGGCCCGCCGCGTGGCGAACTGCCGATAGCCGATCGGATCGTCGGCCTCGTCCAAGTCCGCCAGCAGCGCGGACACGCTGGCTAGATCGGCTTGCAAGCCGGCGCGCTCAAACTTGCGCAGCATTCGACCCCCCTTCATCGGCGACCGCGGGCGGCGGCATCGCGTCGTCCGAGTCCAAGTCGACTTGAAGCATACCTTTCCACAGCGCCGACGCACGCTGATGCGAGAACAATCCGTACCAGTAACGCGCTTGGGCAACCAGCCGTTCAGGGCGGCGCGCGCCCAGGCCCAAGTCCACGACGTAGGCGTCGCAGCCGAAACGGCTCTCGACTTCACCGTGGTCGAAGAGCAGCTCGTGAGCGGCGGCAAAGTCGCTCGCCGCCACGCCCGCCGGCAGCCGCACGAAGGTCACCAAGTCGATATCGGCCGGCGGTCGCTGGCGCAGCGTTTCGACATCCTCGACGAAGCTGCCGTCGATCCACTGGAAGCCAGTCAGACCGGCGGCGCGCAGCGCGGCACGGTAAGCGACCAAACCACGCAGTAGACGATCGCGTTCGGCGCCGTCGCCGAAACGCCGTGCGAACTCCGCGAACCCGACCGTGAACGGCGCCATGGCGGCAGCCATCGTCGGGGAGTCGCCGACGAATGGAGGCAGCACACGCGAAGAGGTCAGAGGCGGGATCGACATGACGCGGAAATGTTAAGCCCGCCGAGACGTAAGCGGCGAAGCTCGGTCAATCGTTGTCGACTGTCTCGCCGAAACGGTTTTTGGTTTCATGGCCATTCACCACGCGAGGTCTTCGTCGGCGAGAGACAGGTGCTTGGCTCGGGCTAGGTCGATCTCGTCGATCATGACCTTGGAGTCAGCATTCGACACAACCGCATCGGGCGGGGGCTCACTCCACCACAGCGCACCGCGCAAGGCGAGGAGTTCGCGGCGCCGCAGGGCGACCAGTTGCTTGAGCCCCGCTTCGACCTCCGCGCTCGGCGTCGCGTACGGGCCGGCGCGCAGCGCGGCGGCGAGCAGGGCGCCGTCGATGGTGACGTCGAGACGCTTCATGCGGGCGCTCGCGGTTCGGTTGGCGTGCTGTCGAGATAAAGCGTATCGGGATCGAAGTCGATCCCGCCGGGCGAGACGACGGTGCCGTGGCACGCACGCGCCCGCGCGAAGAAGGCCGGGTCGCGCAGGCGGTGGTACGCAGGCACGTCCGGGAAAGGTTGCAGCGATACCCTGCGCTCGCTGCCGTCGTCGAAGACGAGACGCAGCACAAAGCCGGTTTCCACTTCGGTCTGAGCAACGCGCGGGTTCATGTCGGTCGCGACGGTCGGGCGATGCTGCTTCGGCCAACAATGGGGGATCGGTTTGGCGGACGGGGCATGACTACTCGGCTCGCCGGCGCCCGATGGCGCGAGCGATCCACGCCATCGACAGGTGGCCGCCTGGAAGCCGCACCAACGGCGGTAGCGCCTCGGAGTCGCCGCCCGGCACCGCACCCGCAGGCCCTTGCGCTGCTCGCGCGCACTTCCGGCGTTGCGGGGCGGTAGCCCGCTTGTCCCGAGGCAATTTGCCGCTGCGCATCGCGCCCGTTCTAGCTGCGCTCGGCCACGATCTTGCCGTTGCGCAGTACGTGCACCGGCGTGCCGTGCATGCGCGCTACCACGCGGGCGCGCCTGGCGGCCCGGCGCAGAGCGCGCAGGGCGGACTGCGCAAAGTCGTCGCGGCGGGCCGGTTGCGGTTCGACGGGCTTTTTCATGCGCTTTTCTCCAGCAGTTCAGGCGTGGGGCCGGAATTGTCGAACACCGCCCAAGCATCGGCCAGTGGTCGGTACTCGGTGGCGAAGTTCCGCCAACTGCGCGCGAAGCGGCGCAGCACGTCGGCCCGCGGCACGTCGTGTCCGCCCTGGCGCACGCGGTCGGCGATGCGCCGCAGCGCGAGCGCGGGCGAAGCGATTTGCAAGTACACCATTTCGATGCGGTAGCCCCAGGTCTTCCACAGGCGCAACCGCGCGAGGTAGCCGCGCCCGGAGAGCGTGGACTCGAAGGCAAAGCTCGCGCGCCGCTGCGCCAAGCGATCGATTTCGGCCAAGAACAGGCGACCGGCGCCGAGCGCGGCGAGCTGGGGCCGCAACGGCGACAGGCCGGCGGCGATAAGGTCGGCGTTGACGAAGTGGACGACGCCTTCGCTGCCGAGGAACTCGCGCGCGAACGACGTCTTGCCGGCGCCGTTGG
>JAJTHJ010000104.1 GCA_021298875.1 Burkholderiales bacterium
GCCGAGAGCTGGGTGCTGATGGCCAGCGTGATTGCCGCCGGCGCGGCGGGCTTCGAATACATGCGGCGCGTGTTCAAGGCGCAGTGGGACGCGATCGCCGTCGAGATCGAAGACTGGTTGCGCGAAAACCCGGACGACCGATGACCGCGCCCGCCCTCGAACTGCGCGCGCTGCGCAAGAGCTTTGGCGCCACGGAGATCATCGGTGGCGTCGATCTGACCGTCGCCGCCGGCGAGCGGCACGCGATCATCGGGCCGAACGGCGCGGGCAAGTCCACGCTGTTCAATTTGATCTCCGGCCGCTTTGCGCCGAGCAGCGGCTCGATCCGCTTGCACGGTGAGGAGATCGCCGGTCGCAAGCCCTATGAGATCAACCGGCTTGGGCTGTCGCGGTCGTTCCAGATCACCAACATCTTCCATCGGCTAACGGTGTTCGAAAATCTGCGCTGCGCGGTGCTGTGGTCGCTCGGCTATCGCTACTCGTTCTGGCAGCGCTTGAACGCGCTGACCGACGCCGAGGATCGCGCCGAAGAAGTCTTGCAGCGGATCGGCCTGCGCCGCCGCCGCAACATTGCGGCGGGGCAGTTGACCTACGCGGAGCAGCGCGCGCTGGAACTCGGCATCACCATCGCCGGCGGGGCCAACGTGATCCTGCTCGACGAGCCCACCGCCGGCATGAGCCGCAGCGAGACCGCCAATGCGGTCGCGCTGATCCGCGAGGTGACCGCCGGCAAGACGCTGGTGATGGTCGAGCACGACATGGGCGTGGTGTTCGGCCTGGCCGATCGCATCTCGGTGCTGGTGTATGGCGAAGTCATCGCCAGCGGCAGCCCGGCCGAGATCCGCGCCGATGCGCGGGTCAAGGAGGCCTATCTCGGCACCCAGGCGGAGGCCGCCTGATGCTCGCGGTACGCAATCTGCAAGCCTGGTACGGCAAGAGCCACGTGCTGCACGGCGTGGACCTCACGGTTGGCAGCGGCGAGATCGTCAGCCTGCTCGGGCGCAATGGGGTAGGGCGCTCGACGACCGCCAAGGCGATCATGGGGATGGTCGATCGCACCGGGGTGGTGGACTTCGGTGGCGAAAACCTGGTGCCGCTGAAGACCCACGAGATCGCGCATCGCGGCATCGGCTACGTGCCGGAGAGCCGCGACATCTTTGGCGATCTGACCGTCGAAGAAAACCTGATCCTCGGGCTGAAGGGCCGCAAGCCGGGCCGCTGGAGCTTCGACGACATGTATGCGCTGTTCCCGCGCCTGCGCGAGCGGCGCGCGACCCAGGCCGGCGTGCTGTCGGGAGGCGAGCAGCAGATGCTGACGCTGGCACGCACGATGATGGGCGACCCGAAGCTGGTGCTGATCGACGAGCCAACCGAGGGCCTGGCGCCGAAGATCGTCGAACTGGTGGCCGAATTCCTGCGCGCCCTGAAGGAGCGTGGCGTGTCGGTGCTGCTGATCGAGCAGAAACTCACCATTGCACTGGAGATTTCGCAGCGCGTTTACGTGATGGGGCACGGGCAAATGGTGTTCGAGGGCACACCCGACGAGCTGCGGCGGAACAAACTCGTGCGGCAGGAGTGGCTTGAGGTTTAAGCGCGGGTTCTGGCGCGTTTAGACAAAGCGCGCCACAAGCTTGGCGCGATTTGCCGAAACTGCGCCAAGCGACCAGCGCAACTGAAATGCCAATGACCGCGAACCGGCTTCGCTACGACGAACTGACCCACGCCGAACTTGTCGTCCGCAGCGTTGCCGCTCCCTTGCGCGTGGCGGTCAGCGTTGCCGCCGTGATGCTCGAGCACGCCGGCAACGTCGTACGCTTCGGCCTGCACCCGTTTGAATTCGACGCCTGGCAGAAAGCGACCCGCAAGAAATGAGCACCACCTGGTACGAAGTGCGTGGCAACGTGGCCTTGCTGCAACTGGACAACCCGCCGGTTAACGGCATGTCGCACGCGGTGCGTCGCGCGCTGGTCGATGGGCTGGAGCGTGCGCTGGACGACCCGGCCGTGGCGGCCATCGTCATCACCGGCACCGATCGCGTGTTCTCCGGCGGCGCGGACATCCGCGAGTTCAACACGCCGGCGATGCTGGCGGAGCCGAATCTGTTGCAGGCGATCGCAGCGGTCGAGTCCGCACCCAAGCCGGTGATCGCCGCGATAAACGGCGTATGCATGGGCGGCGGGCTGGAGTTGTCTCTCGGCTGCCATTACCGGATCGCCACGCCCGATGCAACCATGGGCCTGCCGGAAGTGAAGATCGGCCTGCTGCCCGGTGCCGGCGGCACGCAGCGGTTGCCGCGCGCGGTCGGTGTAGCCAAAGGTTTGCAGATGATCGCCAGCGGCGACGCGATCCGCGCCGAAGACGCGCTCGCATCCGGGCTGATCGAGCGCATCGTCGAGCGCACGAGCTTCGACGGCGTGATGCGGTTTGCGCAGGAAGTAGCCGCACGCCGGCCGCTACCTCGGCTGCGCGACAAGCCCGCCGCGCTGCCCGCGGGCATCGACGCCGCCACTCTCTTTGCGCAGGCGCGCGCGCAGGTCGCCCAACAGTCGCGCGGGCTGCCGGCGCCGGGTAAGTGCGTCGATGCGGTGGAGGGCGCCGTCCGCCTGCCGTTCGACGATGGCATGGCCAACGAGCGGCGGCTCTTCATCGAACTCATCCAGTCACCCGAGTCCAAGGCGCTGCGCCACTCCCTCTTCGCAGAGCGCGCAGCGGGCAAGGTGGCCGGCGTGCCGGAGGGCACCGCGCCGCGCCCACTGCGGGCCGTGGCGGTGCTCGGCTTCGGCACCATGGGCGGCGGCATTGCGATGAGCCTCGCCAACGCCGGCCTGCCCGTGACGGTCTTCGAGAAAGACCAGGCCGCGCTCGACCGCGGCATGGCCGCCTGCCGCGCTAACTGGGAAGCGACCGCGCGCAAAGGCCGCCTGAGCGCGGAGCAGGTGCAGCAGCGCCTGGCCTTGCTCAAGCCCACGCTCGACTTCAACGCCGTGGTCGAGGCCGATCTGGTGATCGAGGCGGTCTACGAAGACCTCGCCGTCAAGCAGGACGTGTTCAAGCGGCTGGATGCCGTTGCCAAACGTGGCGCGATCCTCGCCACCAACACCTCCACGCTCGATGTGAACCGCATCGCCGATGCCACCACGCGCCCGCGGGACGTGATCGGCCTGCACTTTTTCAGCCCCGCCAACGTGATGCGGCTGCTGGAGATCGTCCGTGCCGACCGCACCGCGCCCGACGTGCTAGCGACCGCGCTGGCGCTCGCCAAGCGCATCGGCAAGGTGGGCGTGGTCTCCGGCGTGTGCGATGGCTTCATAGGCAACCGGATGCTGGAGCAGTACGTCCGGCAGTCGCTGTTCCTGGTGGACGAGGGGGCGTCGCCTGCGCAGATCGACGCCGCGCTGACGCGCTTTGGCATGGCGATGGGGCCGTTTGCGATGTACGACCTCGCGGGCATGGACATCGGCTACGCGATCCGCCAGCGGCGCTACGTCGACAAGCCGCAGGTCACCTACTCGAAGATCGCCGACAAGGTGGTCGAACTCGGCCGCCTGGGGCAGAAGACCGGCAAGGGCTGGTACCGCTACGAGCCGGGCAACCGCTCCCCGCTGCCCGACCCCGAAATCGATGCGCTGATCGACGCGCATCGCAAAGCCATCGGCGTCGCCCCGCGCGCGATCGACGACGCCGAGATCGTCGGCCGCTGCATCTGGGCACTGGTCAACGAAGGCGCGCGCATCCTGGAGGAGGGCATTGCCCAGCGCGCCAGCGACATCGACTTGGTCTACCTACACGGCTACGGCTTCCCGCCCGCGCGCGGTGGGCCGATGTTCCATGCGCAGCACGTCAGGTTCGACGAGGTACTGGCCGAGATGAAGCGTTACGCGGCCAATCCGCATGGCGATCCGGGGTTCTGGACGCCGGCTGCGCTGCTGCTGGAAGCGGCAAATGCCGGCCGATGGCAACGATAGGAAGGATTGCGAATGGCGCGCCAGGAAGACCAATGCCACGACAAGTTGACTCCGTCATCGAGCGTGATGTCGAAAACGGGTATGTTGGGCGCATGCTTGCACTTACGCCGCTCGCACTTGTGGGCAGTCGGACGGGGAATTCGATGAAGCAGATAGCGGCAGCCGTCGCCGCCTACAGTCGATGTCAGCGCCGAGGCACCAGCGAGTTCAGTTCAGACCAAGGGCGAGACTCGGTGGCTGTGGAACTTACTCGAGCCTTTTGTCTGAACCGGCTAGGGCAGCGCTAGCGATCGGTGAGAGGACGCGCACATGACGGTCGGTCGTTGTCGAAGGCGCTTCGTTCTGACGGTCGCACTGGCGTGCGTTCCGCTGGCAGGGAGAGGCGAAATGAAAGTGGTCGGCGAAACCGCGGACGGGTACTTTGGTGCTTCTGCCGAGGCGCAGTTGGCGCGAGCCGCCGCCGAGGGGCGGGTGGATGAGGTTCGACGACTGGTCAAGGCTGGAGCGCGCGTCAATGCGGTGGGCAAGCAGAACATGACACCGCTGGTTTGGGCGCTGACCGCACGCAATCCCGTGGGGATGCGTGCCTTGCTTGAATTGGGTGCCGATCCCAATCAGCGCGTCGGACCTGAGCGGCAGCTTCATCCGGTGTGGCTGGCTGCCGGCCAGGATCAACCGGATCAATTGAAGGTGCTGTTGGAGTTCAAGGGCGACCCGAACGCGCGGCACAATGACCGGGACTATGTGCCGCCGCGGCGAACGCTGGACGCCGGCCCCGCGGCGTTGACCAACGTGCAGTTGCTGGTCAAGGCGGGCGCTGATATCAACGTCGCAAACGAACTGGGTAGTCCATTTGTTCTTGCTGCGGCCAGCCTTGCGCAGTACGACATCGTGTTGTTCGCGCTGGAGAACGGCTTCAGCCGCAACCTGCCGCTGCTCGCTTGGGGAGGTAAATGATCGCCGCCCGGACGGCAAGGCGCCGTTGCCGCCGGAGTTGGAGCCGAAGCGCAGGCAGGTGTTGGCGGCGTTGCAGAAGATGGGAGTCAAGCCGCCGGCCGGACCGGCGCCACCGCTGCGGCCATAACGCTGGGTTCAAGGGGCCCAGATCGTCGTCTTGTTGTTGGAGTCGGCCCCGTGGTTGAAGTAGGCCCCGCGACCAAAAGATAACCTTCACCCCCGGCCCCTCTCCCGCTGATGCGGGCGAGGGGAGCAACCGCCGCTCCGTCGAGAATGCCGCCCGAACGTTTTCTTTCCCGCCGCGACCTTCAGTTCCTGCTCTACGAGTGGCGCGCGGTCGAGCAGTTGACCGCGCGGCCGCGCTACGCGGAACACAGCCGCGAGACCTTCGACGCGGCGCTCGACAGCGCGGAGCGCATCGCTACCGAACTCTTCGCCCCGCACAACCGCAAGAACGACGAGCGGGAGCCGCGCTTCGACGGGGAGCGGGTGCATCTGATCCCCGAGGTCGGGCAGGCGCTGGCCGCCTTTGTCGAGGCCGGCTTCATGTCGGCGGAGCACGATGCGGAGTTCGGCGGGATGCAGTTGCCGCTGGTCGTCGCCAAGGCCTGCTTCGCTTACTTCTCCGCCGCCAACGTCGCCACCAGCGGCTACCCGTTCCTGACCATCGGCAACGCCAATCTACTGCTGGAGCACGGCAGCGGCGCGCAGATCGACGCCTTTGTCCGTCCGCTGCTGGCGGGGCGCTGGTTCGGCACGATGTGCTTGTCGGAGCCGCAGGCGGGTTCGTCCCTGGCGGACATCGCCACCCGCGCCGTGTTCGAGCGCGACTCGCCGCTCGGCCCGCAGTACCGGCTGGCCGGCAACAAGATGTGGATCTCGGGCGGCGAGCACGAGTTGACCGAGAACATCGTGCATCTGGTGCTGGCGAAGATCCCCGGCGCCGACGGCAAGCTGCCGGCGGGTGTGAAGGGCATCTCGCTCTTCATCGTGCCCAAGCGCCTCGTGGACAGCGGCGAGTGCAACGACGTGGTGCTGGCGGGCCTGAACCACAAGATGGGCTACCGCGGCACGACCAACTGCCTGCTCAACTTCGGCGAGGGGCGGCACCGGCCCGACGGCGCGCCGGGTGCCATCGGCTATCTCGTCGGCGCGCCGGGGCAGGGGCTGGCCGCGATGTTCCACATGATGAACGAGGCGCGCATCGGCGTCGGCCTCGGCGCCGCGGTGCTCGGGGTCACGGGCTACCTGCACGCGCTCGACTACGCGCGCAACCGGCCGCAGGGCCGGCCGCTCGGACCGTCCGGCAAGGATGCCGCCGCGCCGCCGGTGCCGATCGTGCAGCACGCGGACGTAAAGCGCATGTTGTTGGCGCAGAAGTGCTACGCGGAAGGCGCGCTCGCCCTCGTGCTGTACTGCGCGCGGCTGGTCGATGAAGAGAAGTCCGCGCCGGAGGCGGCAGCGCGCGAGGAAGCCGGCCTGCTGCTCGACATCCTGACGCCGATCGCCAAGAGCTGGCCCTCACAGTGGTGCCTGGAGGCCAACAGCCTCGCGATCCAAGTGCACGGCGGCTATGGCTACACACGCGACTATCCGGTCGAGCAGTTCTATCGCGATAACCGGCTCAATGCGATCCACGAGGGCACGCACGGCATCCAGGCGCTCGATCTGCTGGGCCGCAAGGCGGTGATGGGCGAGGGCGCCGCGCTCAAGCTGCTCGGCCGCCGGATGGCCGAGACGGTCCAGCGCGCCGCCGCCGCGCATCACCCGGATACGCGCCGCTGGGGCGAGATGCTGGGTGCGCGCGCCGCGCGTCTGGCCGAAGTCACGCGCATGCTGTGGAGCGCCGGCGACCCGGCGCGCACGCTCGCCAACGCGACGCTGTATCTCGAAGCCGCCGGGCACTTGGTCGTCGCCTGGCTGTGGCTGGAACAATCGCTCGCCGCCAGCCGAAACTATCGGGATGCGGACAGCGACTTCTATCACGGCAAGTGGCAGGCTTGCCGCTACTTCTATCTGTACGAACTGCCGCGGATCGACGCGCAACTCGATCTGCTGGCGACGATGGACTCCACAACGCTCGACATGCAAGACCGCTGGTTCTGACCCTTTCTTGTAGCTGTCAAAGTGAACCACTCTGAGCCGACGGTCTTCCCTCACCCCAACCCCTCTCCCGGGGGGAGAGGGGCTTTTCAACCCTCTCCCCCCGGGAGAGGGTGGCGCGAAGCGCCGGGTGAGGGAAGGCTGTCGGCCAGGGCTGTGCAGTGAAGTCGGGGAAAGATTTTCGTCGTTGAGAATCTCAAGGAGCACCGAACATGAAAACCCACCGCATCGTTCTCGCCAGCCGGCCCACCGGGCCGGTCACGCCCGACAACTTCCGGCTCGAAGCTATCGACTTGCCACCGCTCGCCGACGGCCAACTGGAGGTGCACAATCATTGGCTCTCGCTCGACCCCTATATGCGCGGGCGGATGAACGAAGGGCGCTCTTACGCCGCGCCGCAGCCGCTTAACGAAACGATGGTCGGCGGCACCGCGGGGGAGGTCGTCGAGTCGCAGCACCCGAAGTTCAAGCCGGGGGACAAGGTCTTCGGTTACTTCGGCTGGCAGGAGGCCGCGGTGTCTGACGGCACCGGGCTGATGAAGGTGGACACGACCCATGTGCCGCTGTCGGCGTATCTCGGCGCAGTTGGCATGCCGGGGGTGACCGGCTGGTATGGGCTGAACAAGATCATCGAGCCGAAGGCGGGCGAGACCATCGCGGTCTCTGCCGCCAGCGGCGCGGTGGGCGGCGTGGTTGGGCAACTGGCGAAGCTGGCCGGCTGCCGTGCGGTCGGCATCGCGGGCGGTGCGGACAAGTGCAAGTACGTGGTCGATGAACTGGGCTTCGATGCCTGCATCGACTAC
>JAJTHJ010000245.1 GCA_021298875.1 Burkholderiales bacterium
CACACCCGTTACCGGGTTGCCGAGGCCGGTGGCTGCGAGGTTCTGCGCGACCGCCGGGCCGAGGGTGGGCGCCGGTTGCGGCAGCCACAGCACGATTGCGGCAAGCGCCAGCGCGACCACGGTCGCCAGCAGCGCAGCAGCAAGCCGCCGCGCCGGCGCGGGTGCGGACTCACCGCTTGCCTCCGTCGCGCGCAGCCGCGCAGCGGCGCCGAGCAGCAGTGCGCCGGTCAGGCCGCTGCCGATCGCGGCTTCGGTCAGCGCCACGTCGGCCGCGGACAGGCGCACCCAGGCGAGTGCCACCAGCAGCCCGTAGGCCACGAAGCCCAGCACGGCCGCGTAGCCGCGCCGCGCCACCAGCGTGAACACGGCGAGTGCCAGCACCAGCGCGACCAGCCCCAGGTCGAGCGCGACCGCCATGCTCACCGCCGTTCACCTTCGCGCCGCGCCGCGCGGCCGATCAGTTGCGAGACGGTGGCACTCGCCAACAGCACCAGCGCCCAGACCGCCAGCAGCTTGACCGCGGCGAGCACGCCCGCCGCCTGCGGCAGCAGCCCCAGCACCACCAGGCCGAGGCCTAGGTTGTCCGCCTTGGTCAGCGCGTGCAGCCGGGTCAGCGTGTCCGGCAGCCGTAGCAACCCGACCGTGCCGGCGACGAAGAACAGCAGCCCGGTGCCGACCGCGGCGTAGGTCCACAGGTCGAGCCAGGAGTTCATCGGTCGGCGCCGGCGTCGTCCGGTGCCGGGTCGGGGAGTTCCTGGGTCGAACCCTTTTTGACGAAGGCGATAGCCGCAAACGCCGCCAGCAGCGCAAGCACCAGCGCCACGTCCACCGCGCCGCCGGTGCGGGTGGCGGTGCCGAAGAGCAGCAAGGCCGCCACGCCGCCGGTGCCGAGCAGTTGCGCCGCCATGATCCGCTGCGCGCTGCTGCTGCCGCCCAGCACGCGCACGAGACCGAGCGCGACCGCGGCCAGCACCGCCATCGCTGCGACCAGCAGGAACTCAGTCATTGCGGAACGTCTCCCCAAGCAACGGAGCCAAGCGGCGCTCTTCGGCAGCCAGTTGGCCGCTCACGTCCTGCCCGGTGTCGAGCGCGTGGTAGACCACCGAGCCATCTTCGTCGCCGCAGGGCACAGTGCCGGGCATCAGGCTGGTGTAGGCGGTAAACGCCGCACGCGCCGGGCCGGGCGGCAGACCGGTTCGATAGTGAACGAAGCCCGGCCGCACCGCCAGCGAAGGCGCAAACACGCGGCGCGCGACATCGACGCCCGCGACCACCGATTGCCACACAAAGCGCGGCAGCAGCGCCAGCAGCGCCAGCGGTCGCACCGGCAGGCTGCCCGGCGGCAGCAGCCGCACACTGACCCAGGCCGCCGCCGCGGCAACCAGCAGCCCCGCGGCGAGGTCGCCGGGTTTGGTGCCGATCAGCACGACCCACAGCGCGTAGTAGCCGGCTGCGCGCAGGCCGAGCGCACGGGCGACGGTGTCCGTGGACAGGTTGCGCCCCCACCCCAGCCCGTCCAGTCTCGGCCTTGCAGGGCCTCGCCGCTCCAGCGGCGCAGAGCTTTGCTCTGCGAAACCCCGCTTCCGCCCCCCGCTTCGCAGGGGAGGGGGTTGACTCCTTCCCCCGCCTGCGGGGGTGGGCTGGGGTGGGGGCGGTGCGCTTCGATCCATCGACATGGGCGCGTCTTGCTGCCGCGAAGGCGCAGCGCCGCCGCTCTCCGCAGCCGGCTGCCCCACCCGAGGCCGTCGCGAGGAATTCATGATGCCGCGCTCGCGCGCCCTTCGCGCCTGCCTACTTCGGCGCGCTCGCCAGCGGCTGCGGCGCGCGCTGCGCGGCCAGATCGACCCAGCCGCCGCCCAGCGCCTGATACACGCCCACCAACTGGGTGTACCGCTGTGCCGAGGAGTTGACCGCCGCCAGTTCCGCGACAAACAGTTCGTTCTCCGCGATCAGCACCTCGAGGTAGCTCGACACCCCTTGATCGAAGCGCAGCCGCGACAGCCGCGCGAACTCGCGCAGCGCCTCGACGCGGCGCGCCTGCGCGGCCGCTTCCTGCTGGCGCTTCTGCGTGCCGACGAGCGCATCGTTGGCCTCGCGCAGCGCGTTGAGAATCGTCTGCTGGTACAGCGCCAGCGCGGCGCGCTCGCCGGCCTGCGCGCTGGCGACCTGGCCTTCGATGGCGCCGCCAGTGAAGATCGGCCCCGTGAGGCCCGCTGCCACCGACCACGCGGTGGCCGGGCCGCTTAACCAGTCGCCCAGTGCGGTGCTCACCGAACCCAGCAGCCCGGTCAGCGACAGCGTCGGGAAATACTGCGCCTGCGCCGCGCCGATGTTGGCGTTGGCAGCGATCAGAAACTCCTCCGCTTGCAGGATGTCGGGCCGGCGCAGCAGCAGCGTGGACGGGAGATCGCCGGGAACCGCCGGCGCCTGTAACTGCGCCAGCGTGCCGCCGCGCAGAATGGGCCCCGGGTTGCGCCCCAGCAGCACCGACAGCAGGTTTTCCAGGGCCGCGATCTGCTGCTCGATCAGCGGGATCGCCGCCTGCGCCTGCTCGAACTGCGACTGCACCTGCGACACCTCGGTCTGCGACACCATGCCCGCCGTGAAACGCAGATTGAAGATGCGCAGCGTCTCGGCGAAGTTGGCCGAAGTGGCGCGCGCGATTTCCAGTTGCCGGTCGAACGAGCGCAGCACGATGTAGCTCGACGCCACGCTGGTCGTCAGCGTCAGCACCACGCCCCGACGCGCCTGCTCGCTGGCGTAGACCTGCGCCTGGGCGGCTTCGGACAGCCGCTGCACGCGACCAAAAAGATCGATCTGCCACGACGCCGACAGCGCGCCCTGGTACAGCGAGAAGTACGGGTCGGCCCCCGGCGGCAGCGGCGGCTGGCCGACGCGGCTGGCGCGGTTGCGCGCGGCGTCCGCAACGTAACCGAACTGCGGATAAAACTGCGAGCGGGTCGATTGCAGCGCGCCGGCAAACTGATCGACCCGCGCCGCCGCGATCCGCACGTCGCGGTTGTCGCGCAGCGCGGTTTCGATCAGTTCGTTTAGCACCGGGTCGCCGAACTGCTCCCACCACGCGGTGTTGGCGACATCCGCCGCGGCCGGATACTCGATCCGCCACTTTTGCGGCACCTCGACCTCGGGCCGCCGATAGTCGGGGCCGACCGTACAGGCGGCGAGCAACGCGCTCGCGCACAGCAACGGCCAGATTCGTTTGATCATCGAACACTCCTTGATGGCATGCCGCCGCCGCAAACCGCGCCTATGATCGCGCCGCCGTCGAACGGAAACCGACCATGAGCCTGCGCCTCGCCCTGCTGTCGCTGTGTGTGCTGTTGTCCGGCTGCGCCGCGCTGCTGCGCGAGCCGGTGCCGGTCGATCTGATGGGCAAGACGACGATCCCCGGTCTGCCCGAGGTGCGCGCCACCGCGGGCGAGCGCAACTCGCCACTGGAGGCGGACCTGATCGCCTCCTTCGCGCAAGAATCGCCGGCGGACTTCCCGGTGCAGGCCGACGGGCGCGTGCATTACTCGCAACTGATCCTCTCCGGCGGCGGCGCCAACGGCGCCTTCGGCGCGGGGCTGCTCAATGGCTGGAGCGCGCACGGCACACGGCCCAAGTTCAAGATCGTCACGGGCGTTTCGACCGGCGCGCTGATGGCGCCCTACGCCTTCCTCGGCGCCGAGTTCGACCCGGCGCTCAAGCACTTCTACACCACCACCGACTCGCGCCGAGTCTTCCTGGTGCGCTCGGTGCGGCAAATTCTCTCCGGCGAGTCGCTGGCCGACACCGGGCCGCTGGCGGACACCCTGAACGAGCAGATCGACGCCGCATTTCTGGAGCGCATCGCCGCCGAGCACCGCCGCGGTCGGCGCCTGTACGTGGCGACCACCGATCTGGATGCGCAGCGCTTCGTGATCTGGAACCTCGGCGCGATCGCGGCCAGCGGCCACCCGCAGGCGCTGGACTTCTTTCGCCGCGCGATCCTCGCCTCGGCGTCGATCCCAGTGGTGTTTCCACCGGTGTTCTTCCAGGTCGAAGCCG
>JAJTHJ010000294.1 GCA_021298875.1 Burkholderiales bacterium
AGCGTGGTCTTGCCGGTGTTCGAGTAGCCGATGATGCCGATGGCTTTCATTTGCGGTGATCGGTGATCAGTTGTCGGTGATCGGTTGACGACCAGCCGCCGTCAGGCACGCGCGGCGATGTAATCCTTTAGCGCCTCGACGTCGGTGTCGATCACCTCGAAGCGCTGCGGGCGCGATTCGAGATCGGCGTAGCCGGCGGGGCGCTCGGGCGCACGGCCGGTCGCTTCGACGATGGTCTCGGCGAACTTCGCTGGCAACGCGGTTTCCAGGCAGATCACCGTCTCGCCGGGCTGGCGCAACTCGCGCGCGACCTTCAGGCCGTCGGCGGTGTGCGGATCGACGATCAGGCCGCCGCGCTCGTACTCCGCGCGGATCGTCCGCAGTCGGTCGGCGTGCGTGCTGGTGGCCGAGGCGAAACCGCTCGCACGCAGCGCCGACAAATACGGCGTGCCGTTCAAATCGAAACTGCCTTGGGTTGAAAGTTCGTCCCAAAGCGCGCGCAGCGCAGCGCCGTCGCGCCCGACGAGGTCGTAAACAAAACGCTCGAAGTTCGACGCCTTGGAAATGTCCATCGACGGGCTGCTGGTCGCATAGGTCTCCGCCGCCGCCCGCGGCCGGTAGCGCGCACTGCGGAAGAACTCGTCGAGGACGTTGTTCTCGTTGGTCGCCAGCAGCAGCCGGTGGATCGGCAAGCCCATTTGCTTGGCGATCCAGCCGGCGAGGATGTTGCCGAAGTTGCCCGACGGCACGCAGACCGACACCCGGCCCGCGCCCGCCGCGGTCGCCGCCAGCCAGCCTTTGAAGTAGTAGACGACCTGCGCGACGATCCGGCCCCAGTTGATCGAGTTGACCGCGCCGATCCGGTACCGCGCCTTGAACGCCGCGTCGCCGTTGACCGCTTTAACCATGTCCTGGCAGTCGTCGAACACGCCGCGCACCGCGAGGTTGTGGATGTTGGCGTCTTGCAGCGAAAACATCTGCGCACGCTGGAACGCGCTCATCCGCCCGTGCGGCGAGAGCATGAAGACCCGCAGCCCCGCCCTACCCCGCAGCGCGTATTCGGCTGCCGAGCCGGTGTCGCCCGCGGTGGCGCCCAGGATGTTGAGCGTGGCGCCGCGCTCGGCGAGCACGCGCTCGAAGAGTGCTCCCAGCAG
The DNA here is from genome assembly GCA_021298875.1 of Burkholderiales bacterium. Taxonomy (GTDB): domain Bacteria; phylum Pseudomonadota; class Gammaproteobacteria; order Burkholderiales; family Burkholderiaceae_F; genus JAJTHJ01. The sequence goes on from JAJTHJ010000294.1 coordinate 1,155, forward strand.
TTGCATCGCCGTGTCCTTGAAGGCGAGCGTGGGGCCGTTGGACAACTCCAGCAGCGCCAGCCCCGGCTCCAGCCAGCGCAGCGGCGCGATCTGCGCAAAGTCGCTGTCGGCGCGGCCGTTGCCGTAGACGCTCGCCGTGTAGATCGCGCGGCAGATGCTTGCGACCTCCGCGCGCAGCAGATCGTCGGTAAAGCGGGCGAGGATCTCGGCGGCCAGGTCGGCGTACGGCAGTTGGCGCCACGCGGCGAGCTCGGCGCTGCCGACCTGCGGATAAGACTCCGGCAAAAAGAGCCCGCCGTCTTCGGCCAAGCCTTCCAGCAGGATGTCGGTAAAGCGCCGCAACGCGGTGCCGCCGCGGGTGGAGACGTAGCGCATTTGTCTTCGTCAGGCCTGTGCAGGTTCTTCGGTAACCGCGCGGGGTTCGCCCGCATCGACCGGTGACGGTGGTTCGCCTTTCACCTCCAACGCGGCCAAACGACGCTCCAACCGCGCGATTTCGTCCACCGCGTCCCGGCGGCCCTGCTTCTGCTCGACCACCACCAGCAAGCGCAGCGTAGCGATGAGGTCCCGTATTCGATCCGTGGACTCGCCCAAGATACGCAGCAGCACGCGGCCAATCATTGCGCTTTCGTTTAGCCGGGTCTGCGCCTCGTGCCAGTCACCCTGGGCTTGCGCCACCCGACCGACGTTGTTAAGTACAAGCGACAATTCGCGCTGCGCGTCCGGCGTACCCAGCCGCTGCGCCAGTTGCCGGCGAATCTCCAGGCTTTCGCGGTACAGCGCTTCGGCCCGCGGCCAGTCGGCCTGCTCTCGCGCTACCCGACCGACGTTGTCGAGCGCCACCGACAAGTCACGTTGAGCTCCCGGCGTGCCCAACCGCTGCGCCAGTTGCCGGCCAATCCCCAGGCTTTCGCGGTACAGCGCTTCGGCACGTGGCCAGTCGCCCTGAGCTTCCGCCACCCGACCGACATTGTTGAGCGCTACCGACAAGTCGCGCTGCGCTTCCGGGGTGCCGAGCCACTGCCCCAGTTGGCGCCCAATCTCCAGGCTTTCGCGGTAAAGCGCCTCGGCATGCGACCAGTCGCCCTGAGCTTCTGAAACCCGACCTACGTTGTCGAGCGCCACCGACAAGTCGCGCTGCGCTTCCGGCGCGCCCAGCCTTTGCGCCAGTTGCCGGTCAATCTCCAGGCTTTCGCGGTACAGCGCTTCGGCGCGCGGCCAGTCTGCCTGCACTTCCGCCACCCGACCAGCGTTGCTAAGCGCAAGCGACAAGTTTCGCTGCGCCTGCGGCGTGCGCAGCCGCTGAGCCAGTTGCCGGCTAATCTCCAAGCTTTCGCGGTACAGCGCTTCGGCGCGCGGCCAGTCGACCTGCGCTTCCGCCAACCGACCGACGTTGTTGAGCGCGAGCGGCAAGTCGCGCTGCGCTTCCGAGATGCCCAGCCGCCGCGCAAGTTGCCGGCCAATCTCCAGGCTTTCGCGGTATAGCGCTTCGGCACGCGCCCAGTCGCCCTGCGCTTCCGCCACCCGACCGACGTTGTTAAGTGCTACCGACAAGTCGCGCTGCGCTTCTGGCGTGCCCAGCCGCTGCGCCAGTTGCCGGCCAATCTCCAGGCTTTCGCGGTACAGCGCCTCGGCGCGCGGCCAGTCAGCCTGCACTTCCGCCACCCGACCCACGTTGCTAAGCGAGAGCGACAAGTCGCGCTGCGCTTCCGGCGTGCCCAACTGCTGCGCTAGTTGCCGGCCAATCTCCAAGCTTTCGCGGTACAGTGCCTCGGCACGCGCCCAGTCCCCCTGCGCTTGCGCCACCCGACCGACGTTGTTAAGCGCGAGCGACAAATCGCGCTGCGCGTCCGTAGTGTTCAGCCGCTGCGCCAGTTGCCGGCGAAGCTCCAGGCTTTCGCGGTACGGCGCTTCGGCCTGTGGCCAGTCAGCCTGCGCCTCCGCCACTTGGCCGACGTTGTTGAGCGCCACCGACAGGTCACGCTGCGCTTGCGGCGTGCCCAGCCGCTGGGCCAGCTGCCGGCCAATCTCCATGGTTTCGTGGTACAGAGCCTCGACGCGCGGCCAGTCGCTCTGCGCTTGCGCCACCCGAGCGACGTTGTCGAGCGCCACCAGCAAGTCGCGCTGCGCCTCATCGTTGCCGACTTCGGCGCGGGCACGCGCCAGATCCAGTCCTTGACGGGCGATCTGCGCGGCCAGCCCGAGATGCCCGGCCGCCAGTGCCTGCTCCGTTGCGGAAATCGCGAGCCAGGGGCTCACCGCGCCGGGATCGCTCTCGCCCTTCGCCGCGATTCGTTGCCACTCCGCAATGGCCGCTCGACCCGGTGGGGCCGAGGCGTCGGCGGCGCCGAGGTCCGGCAAGCGATTTCGCTCTGTGCCGAAGGCGAACACTGCCTCGTCGAAGCTAGGGGCGCGCTCGGTGGCATCGGGAGGGAGACGAACCTCACCCTTGCCTTCGACGTTCGGGCCCGCAATGACGATTTGCCCTTCGCCGACAACCACGGCGTCTGGCGAGTCGGCGAGTTCGCCAACAAAACCCCGGATCGTCCACAAGTCCGGCGCGAACTTCCAGACCAAGGGCGCGTAATCGCTCGGCAAGAGAAGCAGAAGCGGCCGGCGAAAGACTGTCTCCAGCGCGCCCCGGCGCTCATTCAGCCCCGCCAGCACCGCGCGGCGTGCAGCATCCGCATCCTGCTGCCCGATATGCCGGTCGAGCGCCAGCCAGAGCGGCGCCCGCATCGCAATGCGTTCAGGATCGCGCTCCGTGGCCCGGGCGATAGCCGCGCTCGGATCGAAATGCGAAGCGGAGCCGTCGAGCACCACAAGTTCCGATGTCCGCCAGCGCAGCGCGCCCTCCAGCCGCTCACGCAAAGCGGCGCTCGCCCGCGGCGACCGGCTGAACAGGAAGCACACCGTGAAGCCGTCCGACCGCTCCAAGTGCCGCCGCAGCCGAAGCCAAACGTCCTCGAAGTCAGCCTGCGGATTCGACATGTCGCTCGACAGCATCCCAAAGCAAGGGATGCACGTCGTACCAATCTTCGCCGATGCGGTACTTGAGAATCAGCTTGCCGTCGAGTAACTGCGCCAGCGTGTCCAACTCGTCCAGCGAACGCAGTCCATGCTCATGCGTGCGAACCACGCGCTTGAGCCAGTCCATGCGGTCGGACGGGATAGTGCCAAACTGGTTGCGCCGCAGCTGCTTGCACCGCTCGATGGCCGCCGGCGGCGCCGGGAAATGCGTGTTGTCGTCAGGATCAAGGAGGTTGAGCGTCTCGCGCGCCAGCGAGAACATCTCCCGGATATCTCCACCCGAGACGCGCGCCAATTCGCGCATCTGCGGCTCGTCTATCAGTTCGCGCCAGTCGGTCGAGCGCCGGTCGACAACGGCCAGCAGCTTGTTAATGCCCTGCTCGCTGGTCGGTCGGTGCCCGTTAGGCTGCGGCTTCTCGAACACCTTGACCATCGGCAGGCTGAGCACCCGCCCACCCGCCGCGACCACCGCGCTGACGTGCGGCGGCACCGAATACACGACATCCAGCGTGTGAAAGCGCAGCTTGTCGCGGTGCACGCCGAACAGGTTTTCGACCGCGTCGAACACGAGCTTGGCCTGGTCGCCGATGCCTTGCAAACGCTCGACGGAGTCCACGATCAGCAGCACCCGCCCGTCCGGCTTTCCTGTCTCCTGTCGGACGAACGAAACCACGCCATCGACGAACTCCCTGCATTCGGCGACCAACCGGTCGATGCTCCGGTTTGTGACCTCCTGCAACTTCTCCTTGAACGCAGGGTTGTCCTTGATCTTCGCCTTGAATCCGAGCTTGCCCACGAGCGTGTCCACGCTCCAGTCGATGCCTTCGATCTTCACCTCGGAGCGCAGAAAGTCGGCAAGCCGCTCCAGTCCGCCACGGTGCTTGAAGTCCTCGCCGTACCGACCCTGCGCCTCGTCGGCCAGCGCAGTAACCACCACCAGCAGAAAGTCGCCAATCTCGACCGGCGCATTCAGCGGCAGGTACTCGGATAGATCGACATAGAAGACGACCCAGCCTCTTTCGACAAGCTCGGCTTGCAGCTTTCGCAACTCCGTAGTTTTGCCGGAGCCGCGCATTCCGCTGAAGTAGTAGCGCTCGGCAGTGAGGTTGCGTTCGATAGCGTTGCGCAGCGAGCGTCGCGGCACATCGAACTCGTCCGCATGCAGATCGGGCACGTAGACCTCGGCGCCCAGGGTGCTGGGTTCCTGCGACCCATCGAACACGATCGGGCGGGCCGGATCGATCTGGTTGTAGAACTCGCGAATGCGTTCTTCGCGTCGGAAGTTCTTCATCTCGCCCTCGGCGGGGTGCGCTGGGCCGGATTGTAGGAGTGGGCGTTCGTGCTCACAGCAACTCTTCCTGCCGAATCCGAATCACCGGCGCCAGCACGGTCGGCAGCGCCTCGATTCGCCGGATTGCGGCGTTCACATCACGCTCGACCGCATCGTGCGTGAGCATGATGCTGTCGGTCTGGTTCTCGCCTTCGCTCGGCTCGCGCTGGAACAACGCGTCGATCGAGATGCGCCCATCGGCCAGGCAGCGCGTGATGTCGGCCAGCACGCCCGGTTGATCGGCCACGCGCATCCGGAAGTAGTACGAGGTCACCGTGTCTTCGATGCCGAGCCAGGGTACTTCCGCCAGCGCGTCGGGCTGGAAAGCCAGATGCGGCACACGGTGCTCGGGGTCGGCGGTGTGCATCCGCGTCACGTCCACGAGGTCGGCCACCACCGCGGAGGCGGTCGGCTCCGCCCCCGCGCCCTTGCCGTAGTAGAG
>JAJTHJ010000154.1 GCA_021298875.1 Burkholderiales bacterium
AACGCGATCAAGATCGTGCGCGGCAACGGCTCGCGCGTCTTTGCCAGCTTCGAGGATCCGAACTGCGGCTTTTGCAAACGCCTGCAGACCGAACTGAAGGATCTGAAGGACGCGACGATGTACGTGTTCCTCTACCCGATCCTGTCGCAGGACTCCTTTGAAAAGAGCAAGGCGATCTGGTGCGCGAAGAACCGTGCCGCCGCCTGGGACGACTGGATGCTCTCCGCCAAAGCGCCCCCCGCGGCGCCGGCCGACTGCAAGCACCCGCTGCAACAAACGCTGGAGCTCGGGCAAAAGGCCGGTGTGAACGGCACGCCGACGATCTTCTTCCCCGACGGCAGCCGCCTGCCGGGCGCGGTGCCGCTGGCGCAGATCGAAGCCAGGCTGGCAGCGCAGTCGGGCAAAAAGTAGTTCACCGCGCGAGCGCCGCCTCCGGCAGAAGCCCCTTGGGCAGCAGCAGGACGGCGGCGGCCTCGCCGCGCTGCTTGCCGGCGACGGCGCCGGCCTCGCGGCCAAAACCCCAGAAGAAGTCGAAGCGCAGCGGTCCGGTGATCGCGCCACCGGTATCCTGCGCCAGCATCAGGCGCGACAGCGGCGCGCCGGTCGCCGGGTGGGTCGTGGCGAGCAGCAGCGGCGCACCCAGCGGGATGAAGCGCGGATCGACCGCCAGCGAGTAACCGGGCGTCAAGGCCACGCCCAGCGCACCGACCGGCCCGGCGGCGGGGTCGCCCAGCGGCAGCTCGCGGAAGAACACCACGCTCGGGTTCTGGTTCAGCAGTTCGTTCAAGCGCTTGGGATTGGCGCGCGCCCAGGCCTGGATGCCTTGCATCGAGGCTTGGTCGAAGGTCAGTTCGCGCTGGTCGATCAGCCAGCGGCCGATCGAGCGGTAGGGGTGGCCGTTCACGTCGGCGTAGCCCACGCGCACCGTCTTGCCTTCGTCGGCGAGCCGCACGCGGCCCGAGCCCTGCACTTGCAGGAAAAACGCCTCGATCGGATCGCTCACCCACAGCAGCTCGGCGCCGCGCAGCCGCTCCGGGGTCGCCTCCGCGCGCGACCAGTAGGGCACGACCTTCTTGCCGTCCAGCCGGCCGCGCACGCGCTTGCCCGCGAGCTCCGGGTACAGGCTGCCGAGTTCGATCGTCAGCAGATCGTCGGGCGGGCGGTACAGAGGCACCGTGTAGGGCGGACGCGGCGTGCGCGCGCCGTCCAGTTGCGGCTCGTAGTAGCCGGTGATGCGGCCGCGTTCGGCGACTTCCACCGTGCGGCCTTCGCCGTTGGGTTTGTCTTCGCGCGTCTCCGCCAGCACGCGCCAGCCGTCGAATTCGGTGGCGAAGTACAGGCGGATCGCCCCAGCCTCGACCGGCGTTTGCGCGGCCTTCGCACATGCCGCGCGCCAAGCCTCGCGGCGCGGCGCCGCACCGCGCTCGAACACGCGGCAAGAGGCCAGCAGCGCCGGCCAGGCGGCGAGCAGATCGGCGTCGGCGAGCGCCGGCACGGTGCCGATGGCCACCGGCTCGTAGCGCGCCTGTGTGACCGTCTTGACCTGCGGCGGTGGCGCGGGGGGCCCGGGTGCTGGCGAAGGTGGCGGCGCCGGCGTCTGGCAGGCGGCGAGCAGCAGTGCCGCCGCGACCAGCGCCCACCTAAAATGCTGCGCCATGTGGCTGATCATCCTCGAAGCGCTGCTCGCGTTGGTGCTGTTGATCTTCATCGTCTGGTGGACGATGTTCCACGGGCGCAAGAAGTAGCCGCGCTCAGTGCAAGACCCGCGGCGCGGACAACACAAACTCCGGAATCGGCACTTCGAAGCGCGTGCCGTCCTCGGCGATGCAGAAGTAGGTGCCGCGCATCGTGCCCACCGGCGTGGGCAGCGGACAGCCGCTCGTGTACTGGAACGCCTCGCCCGGCCGCAGCACCGGCTGCTCGCCCACCACGCCCTCGCCGCGCACTTCTTCGACCTCGCCGTCGGCGTCGGTGATGATCCAGTGCCGCGCCAGTAGTTGCGCGGTCGTCTGCCCGGTGTTGGCGACCGTGATCGTGTACGCAAAGACGTAACGGCCGGCGCCTGCGTCCGACTGCTCCGGCACAAAGCGCGGCTCCGCTCGCACGGTGAATTCGTACTTTCCGCCCATTGCGATACTCGCCCGTAGAATGCCCGGCACTTTACCGGTTCGGAGTCGTGAAATGGACGCCAAGTTCCGCATTGCCCCTTCGATCCTGTCGGCCGATTTCGCGCGGCTGGGCGAGGAAGTGCGCAACCTGATCGGCGCCGGCGCGGACTGGATCCACTTCGACGTGATGGACAACCATTACGTGCCCAACCTGACCATCGGCCCGCTGGTGTGCGAGGCGATCCGCCCGCACACGAGCGCGCCGATCGACGTGCACCTGATGGTCGAGCCGGTCGATGCCCTGGTGCCGATGTTCGCCAAGGCGGGTGCCAACGTCATCACGTTTCACCCGGAGGCCTCGCGCCACGTGGACCGCACCCTGTCGCTGATCCGCGACCAGGGCTGCCAGGCCGGCCTCGTGTTCAACCCCGCCACGCCGCTGGCGTGGATGGACCACGTGATGGACAAGCTCGACCTCGTGCTGCTGATGAGTGTCAACCCCGGTTTCGGCGGCCAGTCGTTCATCGCGAGCGCGCTGCCCAAGCTTGCCGAGGTGCGTGCCAAGGTCGATGCGTGGAAAGCCCAGACCGGCAAGACCATCCTCTTGGAAATCGACGGTGGCGTGAAGGTGGACAACATTGCCGCTGTGGCCAAGGCCGGTGCCGACACCTTCGTCGCCGGCAGCGCCGTCTTCGGCGCCCGCGATGCCGACGGCGGCTACAAGACCGTGATCGGCAAGCTGCGGGCGGAACTGGCCAAGGTCGGCGTTTAGAGCGTCCCCTGCCGATGGCGCGCGCTTCCCGGCTACAGGCAGCGGCTCCGCAGCTGCGGATTCCGTTGGCGGGCGACGATCACTTCGATCCGTACGGCCGGGACTTTTGCCTCGACCATTCCGCGGTCGAGCGGCGCGCGCTGGGCATCACGCTGACGCCGCAATGGCTGGTCGACTGGATGCTGGATCGCTGCGCGGCGCTCGGTGACTTCGCCGGCGTCGTCGACCCCGGCTGCGGCACGGCGCGCTTCGCATTAGCCGCAGCGCGCCGCTGGCCGCGGGCGCAAGTCGTCGGGATCGAGGCGCATCCCGCGTTGTCGGCTTTGGCGCGCACGGCTGTCGCGCAGGCCGGGTTGCACCGGCGCGTCGAAATCCGCGACGGCGACTTTCTCGATCTTTCCGCTGTGCCGCGTTGCGGGCGTACCTTGTTTGTCGGCAATCCGCCTTATGTGCGACATCACGACATCGCGCCGTGCTGGAAAGACTGGTATCGCGAGCAAATGCGTGGCCTGGGCATCGCGGCCAGCGCGCTGGCCGGGTTACATGCGCACTTCCTGCTGAAAACAGCGCTGCTCGCGAGGCCGGGCGATGCGTTCTGCTTCGTCGGTCCGGCGGAGTGGCTCGACAGCGGCTATGGCTCGGCCCTGCGGCAGTTGCTGGGCGGCGCGCATTTGCCGGTTGCCGAAATCTGGCTGGCCGACAGGGCCGCACGGGTCTTCGACGACGCGCTGGTCAGCACGGCCGTCGTTGCCGGTGTTGTCGGCGAACTGTCCGCCAACATTCGCTTCGGCATGTTGCGAGCGGAAGACGCGCGGCCACAGCGCGAAGCGCCGCGTTCGAGCCTCGCGGTGTCGCAGCGGTGGTCGGAGTTCTGGCACGAGGAGCGCGCGCGCGGCCCCGGCGTCGAGGTCGGCGACTTGTTCGTCGTCAGGCGGGGCCAGGTCACCGGCAACAACGCACTATGGGTTTACGGGAGCGGCTATAGCGATGCCTTGCCCGCGGCGGTCTTGCGTCCGACGGTGACGCGCGCGCGCGAACTGCTCGAGTTGCCGGACGCGGTGTTGCGCGACGACGCGCCGCTCAAGCGCGTGATCGACATTCCCGCCGATTGGCGCGAAACGTTCGGCGCGCAGGACGTGCGGCGGATCGAGCGGTTCGTCGCGTGGGCGGAGCGCCACGGCGGGCGCGACAGTTACATCGCCCGACACCGCGATCCCTGGTTCCGTGTCCGGCTCGGCGATCCGTCGCCGATTCTGATGACGTACATGGCGCGGCGGGCGCCGCGCTTCGTGCGCAACGCCGCGGGCGTGGCGATCCTGAACATCGCGCATGGCCTGTTCCCGCGGCGGGCGATGACCACGACCGAACTCGATGCGGCGGTCGCTGCACTCAATCGCGCCGCCGACGTGCGCGACGGGCGCGCCTACGCCGGCAATCTGGTCAAGTTCGAGCCGGGCGACGCGATGCGGATGCGTTTTGCCGGCCTGCCGGGGCATTGACGATGGCGGCCTGGCCCCGCTTAGCGCGCCGCTGGACCGCGGCGGAAATCCTGCGCGATGCTGGGCTGGCGCGCGACGAGTTTCGCGCCCGTCGCTTCGGTGAGCCGCGCTCGCGTTACCTGCAATCGTTCGCCGAGTACGAGCGCGCCAACCGTTGGTTGTTGCCGCGTTTGCAAAGCCTGCTCGCGGAACGACCCGATGCAACCGTGCTGGCCGAGGTGCTGCGCGACGACGCTCTGGCGCCGG
>JAJTHJ010000327.1 GCA_021298875.1 Burkholderiales bacterium
CTGCTGTCGGTGGCGCTGGTGGCGAGGAAGTAGACGTTCAACTCGATCGCATCCGCCCCCGCATCCTGCAACTGGCGCGCGATGCGCGTCCAGCCGCCGGGCGTGGCGCCGTTGAGACTCGCGATCACCGGTACTTGCAATCTCTGCTTGGCGTCTTCAATCAGCCGCAAATACCTCGTGGCGCTGCTTTCGCGGTCGGGAATCTCGGGGAAGAAGCCCTGCGCCTCGGGGCTGACTTCCGCGCCGTAGAGCATCAGCTCGTGCACGGCCATCTCCTCGTGCTCGATCTGTTCTTCGAAGAGCGAGGGCAGCACCACCGCGGCGACGCCGGCATCCTGCAGTCGCTGCATGCTCTCGACGGAGCCGGTCAGCGGCGAGGCGGATGCCACCACCGGGTTGCGCAGTTCCAGACCCAGATACCGGGTGCGTAGATCGACACTCATTGTTCTGCCTCCTCGCCTGTGCCTTGGTCGTCCTCGGGGGTGGCGGTGGCCTCGGCCACCACGCGGTGCACGCCGGCGATCTGCTCGTACAACTGCCAGCGCGCGTCGGCGTCCGCCTGCGCCACGCGCGCCAGCTCCTTGGCGCGCGCGGGGTGCGCCTGCGCCAGCATCGCGAAGCGCCCCTCCTTCATCGTGAACTGATCCAGCGGCTGCGTGGGCTTGCGCGAGTCGAGCTTGAGCGGCAGATCGGCGCCGCCCATGCCCAGCCGCGGGTCGTAGTGGTAGAGCGTCAGGTAGCCACTCTTGACCGCGTCGCGCTGGTGGCTCATGCCGGTGGCCATGTCGATGCCGTGCGCGATGCAATGGCTGTACGCGATGATCAGCGACGGCCCGTGCCACGAGGCCGCCTCGCGGAAGGTACGCACCGTATGCACCGGGTTGGCGCCGATGGCCACCTGCGCCACGTACACGTTGCCGTAGGCCATGGCGATCATGCCGAGGTCTTTCTTGCCGATCGGCTTGCCGCCGGCGGCGAACTTGGCCACCGCGCCGCGCGGGGTGGCCTTGGACGCCTGGCCGCCGGTGTTGCTGTAGACCTCGGTGTCGAGCACCAGCACGTTGACGTTGCGGCCGGAGGCGAGCACGTGGTCCAGCCCGCCGTAGCCGATGTCGTAGGCCCAACCGTCGCCGCCGACGATCCACACACTGCGCTCGATCAGGCTGTCGGCCACGGCGGCGAGCCGTTTGGCTTCGGGCCGCCCGAGCGCTGCGAGCACAGCGCGCAGCGCAGTCACGCGCGCGCGCTGTGCGGCGATCTGCTCATCGTTGTCCTGCGGCGCGGTCAGCAGCTCGGTGGCCAGCGGCTCGCCGATCTCGCCGCGCAGCGCGTCGATCAGCGTGTGCGCCAGATCGCGCTGCGCATCGAGCGCCAGCCGCATGCCGAGGCCGAACTCGGCGTTGTCCTCGAACAGCGAGTTCGCCCAGGCCGGGCCTTTGCCCTCGGCGTTCTGCGCCCAGGGGGTGGTCGGCAGGTTGCCGCCGTAGATCGACGAGCAGCCGGTCGCGTTGGCGATCAGCAGATGGTCGCCGTACAACTGCGACAGCAGCTTCAAGTAAGGCGTCTCGCCGCAGCCGGCGCAGGCGCCGGAGTATTCGAACAAGGGCCGCCGCAGTTGCGCGGCTTTCAGCAGGTCGAGCGTGTCGAACGACGGGCGCGTCTCCGGCAGCCGGAGGAAGAAGTCGTAGTTGGCGCGCTCCGCGTCCAGCAGTTCGCGCTTGGGCGTCATGTTGATCGCCTTCAGCTTGACCGCCTCCTTGCTGCGGCTCGGGCACACGTCCACGCAGATGCCGCAGCCGGTGCAGTCGTCGGGTGCCACTTGCAGGCTGTAGAGCAGCGCGGGCGCTTCGGCGGCGGCGTCTTTCTGCCGCCAGGGCACGGCCTTGAAGCTCGCCGGCGCGCCGCTCAGCAGCGCGGGGTCGAAGGTGTTCATCCGGATCGCGGCGTGCGGGCACATCAGCGGGCAGATGCCGCATTGCGTGCACAGCTTCTCGTCCCAGACCGGGATCTCCTGCGCGATGCTGCGCTTTTCCCACTGCGTGGTGGCGGTGGGGTAAGTGCCATCGACCGGCATCGCGGACACCGGCAGCGCATCGCCGCGGCCGTCGAGCATCGGCGCGGTCACGCGCTGGACAAACTGCGGCGCGTTGGCCGGCACCGGCGGGCGGCGGGTTTGCGTGGCGCTTGCCTGCGCCGGCACCGCGACCTCCTGCAACGCGGCGAGCGAGGCATCGACCGCTGCAAAGTTGCGCGTCAGCACGCTCTCGCCGCGCTTGCCGTAGGTCTTGCGGATCGACTCCTTGATCTTGTCGATCGCTTCCTCGCGCGGCAGCACGCCGGAGATCGCAAAGAAGCAAGCCTGCGTGACCGTGTTGATCCGCCCGCCCAGGCCGGCGGCGCGCGCCACGGCCAGCGCATCGACCACGTAGAGGCGCAGCTTCTTGTCGATGATCGTCTGCTGCGCCTCGCGCGGCAGTTGGTCCCACACCGCGTCAGCGGCGAAGGGGCTGTTCAGCAGAAAGATGCCGCCGGAGCGGGCGAGCGCCAGCACGTCGAGTTTTTCCATGAACTCGAACTGGTGGCAGGCGACAAAGTCCGCCGCGCGGATCAGGTAACTGGACTCGATCGGCCGCGGGCCAAAGCGCAGGTGCGACACGGTGATCGCGCCGGACTTTTTGCTGTCGTAGACGAAGTAGCCCTGCGCGTGCAGCGCCGTGTTCTCGCCGATGATCTTGACCGTGTTCTTGGTCGCACCCACCGTGCCGTCCGCACCCAGCCCGTAGAACACCGCACGGGTGACCTGCGGGTCTTCGGTGTCGAAGTCTTCGTCCACCGCTAGCGACATCTGTGTCACGTCATCGACAATGCCGACGGTGAAGTGGCGCATGGGTTGCGCAAGCTTCAGTTCGTCAAGCGCCGCCTTGGCCATCGCCGGCGTGTACTCCTTGGACGACAGGCCGTAGCGACCGCCGATCACGCGCGGCAGCGCGCGGTCTTGCGGCCAGGCTTCGGCCAGCGCGGTGACCACGTCCTGATACAGCGGCTCGCCGATGGCGCCCGGCTCCTTGGTACGGTCGAGCACCGCGAGCGTGCGCACGCTGGCCGGCAGCTCGGCGACAAAGGCCGCCACGTCAAAGGGCCGGTACAGCCGTACATTGAGCAGTCCGACCTTCTCGCCGCGCGCGACCAGTGCGCGCACCGCCTCGCCCGAGGCGCCGGTGCCCGAGCCCATCTGCACCAGCACGCGCTCGGCGTCCGGCGCGCCCGCGTAGTCGAACAGGCGGTACTGCCGGCCGGTGGCCTGCGCAAACGCGTCCATCGCCTGCTGCGCCTTGGCGGGCGCGGCGAGGTAGAACGGGTTGCAGGCTTCGCGCGCCTGGAAGAAGGTGTCCGGGTTTTGCGCGGTGCCGCGCAGCACCGGTTTATCCGGGTTCAGCGCCCGGGCGCGGTGGGCGGCCACCAAGTCCTCATCGATCAGCGCGCGCACCTCGTCGGGCAGCAGCAGTTCGATCTTGTTGACCTCGTGGCTGGTGCGGAAGCCGTCGAAGAAATGCAAGAACGGCACGCGCGCGGCGAGGGTGGCCATGTGCGCGACGAGCGCCATGTCCTGCGCCTCCTGCACGCTGGCCGAGGCGAGCAGAGCCCAGCCGGTGCTGCGCGCGGACATCACGTCCGAGTGGTCGCCGAAGATCGACAGCGCGTGCGTGGCGAGCGTGCGTGCCGCCACGTGGATCACCGCCGGCGTCAGTTCGCCGGCGATCTTGAACAGGTTGGGGATCTTGAGCAGCAGGCCCTGCGAGGCCGTGAAGCTGGTGGTCAGCGCGCCGGCCTGCAGCGCGCCGTGCACCGCGCCGGCGGCGCCGCCTTCGCTTTGCATCTCGATCACCTGCGGCACCGCGCCCCAGATGTTTTTCTGGCGCGCGGCCGACCAGGCGTCGGCCAGCTCGCCCATGGTGGAGGAGGGCGTGATCGGATAAATCGCGATCACCTCGCTCACCAGATGCGCAACGCGCGCCGCGGCTTCGTTGCCGTCGAGGACGTGGGGGTGGGTGGTTGTCATGCGGGTTCCTTGCTTATTGACTTCGTGGGCGGCGGTCTTCCCTCACCCCATCCCCTCTCCCCGGGGGAGAGGGGCTTGAACAAAC
>JAJTHJ010000028.1 GCA_021298875.1 Burkholderiales bacterium
GCGGCGCCAGAGCCTCGCAGGGATTGACGATGAAACGCCGATCCCGCGCCGCCACGAACGGCCGGATCAGCCGTCCTTCGAAAAGCGCCGCCATCCGCAACGGGCAGCCGCGTACGAACAACTGGCCGAGCGCAACGCACAGCGCGCGGTCCGAATCCTCGCCTCCCGGCTCGAGCGCGAATGCCGGTGCCTGCGCACCGACGATGCGCTTGACCAGGCCCGTCTGAATCTGACCCGGTCCGAGTTCGAGAAAGAAATCGCAGCGGCTGGCCATCCGGCCGATCGCGTCCACGTACCGGATCGGCGCGACGACCTGCTCGGCGGCGTATCCGACGATGTCCACCGAACCATCGACGACCTCGGCGCGCAGCGCCGAGACGAACGGCAGCTCGACCGCCCGCGCCCCGCCGATGCGGTCGCCGAGCGCGAGCAGCGCGGCGCGCGCCGGCTCCATGTAGCGCGAGTGGAAGGCGTTGGACACTTCGAGCCGCACGCTGCGAATGCCCGCCTGCGCGGCCGCCCGCTCCACCGCGGCGACGGCTTGCTCGTCGCCGGCCACCACGCTGGCGTCCGGCGCGTTCTGGTTGGCCAGCACGCAGTAGCCCGGCGCCGCGGCGGCCAGCGCCCGCGCCTGCTCGGCGCCGCAAGACAGACTCGCCATCGCGCCGTGGGCGCCGCCGGCCGCCGCCCGGCTGCGCACCTTGAGTATCTCGATCAGTTCGGCCTCGTCGATCGCGCCCGCGAGCAGCAGCGCGGGCAGTTCGCCCAAGCTGTGGCCAGCCACGACGGTCGGTGTCACGCCCAGCCGTCGCAGCCGCTCGGCCCAATTCAGCGCGGTCAAGGCCACTGCCGGCTGCGCCCAGCGCGTGTCGCGCAGCGCGGCGCTCCAGCGCGCAAGCATGTCGGCATCGGCGGCGCGCGCCGCGGGCCGCAGCAGGCGCTCGCGCAACCGCTCCGTGCCCGGCTCGGAAAAGGCCTCGTCCCAGCGTGCCAGACGCTCCGCCGCCCACGAATGGCGGGCAACGAGCGCGCCGCCCATACCCATGAACTGAGCCCCTTGGCCCGGCAGCAGAAAGCCGACCCGCGGCGCGCCGGGGGCGTAGCCGATCAGCACCTCGCCGCCCGGCAACTCCCGCACACCCTCGAAGGTCTTTTCCAGCGCAGCGCGCGCCTGCGCGAGCTTGGTCGTCAGATCGGAGGCGTCGGCGGCCACGACCGCCACCCGCCAGTCGCCGTGGGCCATGTCGCTTGCCGCACGCGCGCAGAAATCCACGAGTTCACCATCGGCCATGCCCTCGCAGTCGCGCAGCAGCGTGGCGAGCGCCTGGTCCAGTTCCGCGCGCGACCCGGCGCCGGCAACCAGCAACTCCGCGCCTTGGTGCGAGGCCAGCAATTCAGCCGCCGCGGGGCCACCCAAGTCTATCGGCGGCGCCGGTGGCGAGGAGAGCGTCACATGGCAGTTGATGCCGCCAAAGCCGGCGGAAGACACGCCGGCACGGATCTCCTCTCGCGGGTCGAGCACTGCTCCGACGGTCAACGGATAAAGCGCGACTCCAGGCTGCCGCAGCACTTCGTTCGGTCGCTCGAAGCGCGGCAGCGGCGGCAGCACGCGCTGGTTGACCGCTAGCACGGCCTTGAGGAAACCCGCCACGCCGGCGGCCGCCTTGGTATGGCCGAACAGGGCTTTGACCGAGGTCACGCCCACGGCGCGCTGCGCCTTGGGATCGACCGGGCCGGCTACCTCGGCCAGGGCCGACAGTTCGACCTTGTCGCCGAGCGGCGTTCCGGTTCCATGGCCTTCGATGAAGTGCACGGACGCAAGCGGGTAGCCGGCCTGTTCGTAGGCGCGGCGCAGCGCGGCGGCCTGACCCTCGATCTTGGGCGCGGTGATGCCACCGGCGCCGTCCGAGGACATGCCCCAGCCTCTGACGACCGCCAGCGGTCGACGCCCGGCGCGCGCCGCGCTGGCCGCCGATTCCAGCACGACGAATCCGGCGCCCTCGCCCGGCAGAAACCCCGACGAGCGCTCGTCGTAGACCCGCATCGTCGCGCGCGTCATTGCACCAACGCGGGCGAAGCCCGTCAGTTCCATCGGATCGAGACTGATGTCCACGCCGCCGACCAGCGCCACGTCCCAGCGGCCGGCCGCGATGCCGTCGCAGGCCATTTCGATCGCCAGCAGCGACGAGGCGCAGGCACCGTCGACCGTGAAAGCGCCGCCGTGCAAGTCGAGCGTGTTGGCGATCCGGCCGGCGATCACATTGGCCAGCAATCCGGCGAGCGAGTCTTCGTTCGGTTCGGGAAAAGGCTGCTTGAAGCTCTTCTCGGCGAGGCCGAGTACCTGGCGTCTGCCGTCGTCGGACAGCTCCGCGTCCGCGAGCGCCACGGCCAGCGCGCGCCGCACGTACGGCCACCGCAAGCGCAGCGCGTTGGCGCGACTGACTTCACCGGTCAGCGAATTGCCGACGATCACAGCGGCGCGTTGGCGGTCCGTCGCGTCCCAATCGATTCCGGCTTGGGCGGCCGCGCCCAGCGCCACCTCCAGCGCGAGCCAGTGCGCCAGATCCGTCGCGGCGTAAGTGGCGCGCGGAATGCGTCGCTTGCGCCAGTCGAACTCGAAGCCGTCGATCACGGCGGCGCGCGTGACGTAGGTACGATCGACGAAGTCGGCCGTCGTCGCGCCCTGAGGCCCGTAGTCGCCGAGCGGCAGGCGCTCGCGAGGCAAGCGCCTGAACGCAGCCCGTTGCGACAGGATGTTTTGCCAGAAACCGCGCAGATCGGGTGCGCCGCCGTACCAGCAGGCGGCGCCGACAACCACGCACGAGCCGTCGCAACTCATGAACTGCCCGCGAGCGACCTTGCCGAACTGGAAAAGTAAACCCCGGGCGATGCGCCCCATCTCGCGCCCGCGCCAGCGGGCTGCCCGGTACTGCAACAACACACAACCATTACCACTTTCTCCTGCATAGGCTCAGAGAAACCGTACAGCGCCGGCTCCCGCTTGTAACAAAGGATGCTTCAGAAACCAGACCTCGCCGTGGGCCTGAAAATGCGGAGAAGATCACTGAAATCGATGCGATTATAAAAGCAGAAGAAGCCGACGACGAAGATCGACCTGCTATGCATGTCAGGTATCGGCAGTGGCGGACGTATCGACTGTTGCATTCACGCTGAGCCGTCGATGAGCGCTCCCTCCACGAGATGCTCCCGTCGGATCGCTTTCGCTCATTTGGCGTGCAAGCCACGCGGAAGGATACGAATGAGGAGGCCGCAGTTCAACGCCGCCGCCACGTCCGCGGAATCTGCCAGCCAATTCCGGAAATGCACTTGCGAGCGCGCGAAACCTAGCTGCGAAAACAGATTGCCCCTGTTATCAAACTCCCCGGTGGCGGCGGTCGACCCACATTCAACGCTCGATCTGTTCGGCACGGTTGCGTCCTTCGTCACTCGCTGCGCCCGGAAGCCGCACGCGGCCGACCGGTCGAAGTCTTCGGCAAGACATGACGTACGTCCGCCGGTGAGTATTCCGGACCAAGCCACATCGGCGCATCCGCGGCGTGTCGGAAATCGCCATGAAGAGCGAACTACTCGCAAGGTTGGGGCTGCGTGGCGATTCTTCCGCGGGCGAGGTTGCAGGTGTCGCGGGCGGCGGCACTGCGCGGCGAATCGATTCCGGCGGACGCCGATCGAGGCGCATTGCGCCCCGAACTTGCCCTTGTCGTCCGGGGGATCGCTTCGACACACATCGAGAGCGTGGTGCAGTCAGTATCCGGTGGCGTAAGCGGCCGTGCTCCAGTGCACTTTTCAGGCAAAAAGTTCGAGTATCGCGATAATTTAATTTATCGCGTTAAGCGTTTATGCGCGTTAAACTCGCTTCATGCGAAAACTCCCGCCGCCCACGGCCGGCTCCGCTCTGTGGCCGAGCGAATCCGAACTGGCGGCGCTGCGCGTTTTCCACAGCGGACTGGACACGCGCACGGCGGTGGCGCGTTATCTGCCGGACGCACTCGGCGGCGGACGTTCCGCGCGCGGCGTGTTGGCGGCGGTCCGACGCGCGCTGCTCACCGAGGCACATCGGCGCCGGCGGCCGGACCTCGTCGCCGTTCTGCTACGCGCGGGGCGCGATCGCGATCTTTCGGCGCGGCGGTTGCAGAGCACTGTCGACGAACTTCGTGCGAGCGCGCCGCCTGAACCCGGCATCGGCGACGACGTCGCGCTTTGGTTCAGCCCGCGCATCGCCCGTGTGCTCGCCGGGCGATCGATCTACACGCTGGCCGATCTCGCCGTTCGCATCCCGCGGCGACGCGGCTGGTGGCGCGGCATCGTCGGTCTGGGCGCCGTCAATGCGCGGAGGATCGAAGCCTTCTTCGCCAGCCACCCACGGCTGACCGCCAGCGCCCGCGCGCTGGTGAAGCTCGACCAGGAGGAACTCATCCCCTGGGAACGCCTTCAGGTTCCCGACGAGCTGAATGGCTCGCGCGGGGCGTTTCGCGCGCCGCGGCGCCGCTGCGTGCTGGCGGCAAACAACGACTACGAGGCGGTGCAGGCCTGGCTGCAACTGCACGAATCGGCCGTGACGCGGCGCACCTACCGCAAGGAGGCGGAACGGCTGATCCTGTGGGCGATCCTCGAACGCGGCAAGGCGCTGTCCTCTCTCACCACCGAAGACGCGGTTGCCTACCGTACCTTCCTGCGTCAGCCCTCGCCCAAGCGGCGCTGGATCGGGCCGGTAGCGGTGCGCACCTCGCCGCAATGGCGTCCATTCCAGGGGCCCCTGTCGCCGCGCTCGGCCGCCTATGCGCTCTCGGTGATCTCGGCGCTGTTCCGCTGGTTGGTCGAACAACGCTATCTGATCGCCAACCCGTTTGCCGGCGTGCGAGTCAAGGCGATCATCGGCAGGACGCAGGGCACCAGCCGAGCCTTCAGCGAACACGAGTGGTCGTTGGTGCGGCCGGTGGCCGACGGTCTCGACGACCAAGGCTGGTCCGAAGACGCTGCCGGGCGGCTGCGCTTTGCGCTCGACTTTGCCTATGCGACTGGGCTGCGCAGCAGCGAGCTCGTGGCCGCGCGGCTCGGGCAACTGCACGACGACGAGACAGGGAATCGCTGGATCGAAGTGCTGGGCAAGGGAAACAAGGCGGGCAAGGTCGTGGTGCCGTCGCGAGCGCGGCTTGCGCTCGATCGGTACCTTGCGGCCCGTGAGATACCGACCTCGCCCACCCACTGGTCGCCGGATACTCCGCTGCTGGCCAACCTGAAGATCGACGACGCCGGACTGACCGGGGCACGGTTGTGGGCAATCATGAAGCGGTTCTTCAAGCATGCGGCCGATGCGCTGGAGCCGGTCAACCGGCCCTTGGCCGAAAAGCTGCGCCGGGCCAGTCCGCACTGGATGCGGCACACCCACGCCACCCACGCGCTGGCGCGGGGCGCGACCCTCACCACTGTCCGCGACAACCTGCGGCACGTCTCGATCTCGACCATCTCGGGCTACCTGCACACCGACGAGGCGCAGCGAGCGAAGGAGATCGCGACGGCCTTCGCCGACGCGATAGTCCCTTCCCCGCACGAGAGGCGTCGTCGCGCCGATCAGTCCGGGCGCCGGCGGGCGCAGCGGACTGAAACGCTCGCGGCAGGCACAGCGATCGCCGTCGGGCGACGTCCCGCCCGAGGGCGTCGCGACGCACAATAGGCTGCTACGCGCTCTGGACCCACTCGATTCGATGACGCAAAAAATCGGCCGCAACGACCCCTGTCCCTGCGGCAGCGACCTGAAGTGCAAGCACTGCTACGGCGGCCCCAGGCAGGAACCGCGCGCTGCAGCCGAGGTCGAGGCGCGCGACTCTGCGGTGCCGCGCGCCTTGGGCTGGCTGGCCGAGCGGCACCGCAAGGCAATGCAGGCGGCTCTTGACGAACTGCTGTTCGAACAGCTCTGGCCCGAAGGCGGTCCCAATCCGAACGAGATCGACGAAAGCATGCACGACATGCTGACGGTCAATGTCCTCGAACTGCTGCTCGCCGAAGGCGCGATCCAGATCAAAGGGTAATGGTGCAACGTCAATGGGCGTGTACTTGGCGATAACGTTCCGGCCTTCAGTCCGGACGAGCGGCGCTGGATCGAGCAACTGGGGCGACAGCCCCTGCGGCTGTACACGGTTACCAACGTTCGGCGCAGCGAGGGGCTGACGCTTGTAGACGAACTCGGCGAGGAGACCGAACCGCTGCGGGTGGAAGAGCGCCTGGGCAGCGAGTCGCTGCGCTCCGGCATGCTGCTGGGTTGCCGGGTGATGGTGGATGGCAACCGCCGCGTGCTGTCGGGAGCCATCTACCCGTTCTCGCCGTTGGCGGTGGGAGGCGCACTCGCGCAGGTGCGAGCCGAACTCGCGGCGCCGCGCTCGGCGCAAGCCTCGCCGTCGGCAGCGGGGCTGGCCATTGCGCACGCCGGGCTGCTGCGCCAGTTGCTGCTACCACCGATGCCCACGTTGGTCGATGCGGTCAGTGGCGCCCCGCTCTTGCTGGTCGCCGACCACTACCGGCTGCTCGACGCCGATGTGCTGGCCCGCGCGCTGGCCGCCTGCTCCGAAGTGACGGGTAACAGCGAGGAAGGCTGGAGTCGCGAGCGCGAGTTCGCGGACGGGTTGACGCGGTCGCTCGTTGCCATCAACCGCGGACGACAGTCCGGCCGGATCGAAGTCTTCTACCGCACGCAGCGGCTGGCGGACGACGGTCGCGCTTGGTTCGAAGGCGTCGCCGGAGACGCCGTCCGTCACCTCACGCGCGAGATCGTCGATCCGCGGGGCACGCTGCGCGATGCCGGATCTCGTCCGGCACCGCCAGCGCCCGCCGGCGCCGGCCTGCCGCCTGAAGTCCTCGCCGAGGCGATCGAGCAGGTCTTGCTGCGCAACTACGCGAACTGGGCCGACGAACCCATTCCCGCGTTGGGCGACAAGATGCCGCGCGAAGCTGTCGGCACGCCGGCCGGGCTGAGGCGGGTCAAGGGCTTGTTGCGAAGTTATGAGGACGGCGAAGAGGACATGGCGCGCATGCAGAGACGGCGACCGATCTCGTACCAGTTCCTGTGGGATGCGCTGGGTATCGCGCGATGATGAACTACTCCACCAGCTTGGTCGACTGGCCGCACGGCCCTGGCCGACCGTGACAAATTGCGCGAAAAGCAAACAGGCATTCGAACAGGGCACCTCTCTATGCCATTGATTGCTCGCAGATTGTTTTGGTAAAGCGGGACAAATTGCACGAAAAACCAGATTACCCCACCCTCGCGGCGGCCGACCATGAACAGTTTGCCGGCTTGGTAAGTGGTGAAGGCCAAGCTCAGCCGCCGCTCGGCCATCGAGTCGGCGAAGTGGCGCGAACTGGTGATCGACAACTTTTCGCTTGTCGGCTCGGCCGCAGCCAACGACGCTGCCGCCGCCGCGGGGTCATCGTTCACGCAAGGCCCTTTCCTGCAACTTGAAGAACGGCTTGAAGATGTAGGCGAGGATCGTGCGGTCGCCGGTGATCACGTCCACATCGGCCACCATCCCCGGCATGATGGGGGTCTCGCCCTGATCGGGCCCCGCCCCATGCTCGGCGCGCACCGTCACCACGTAGAAGGGGTTGCCCCGTTCTTCCTCGACCGTGTCGGCGCTGACCCGCTCGACCTTGCCCTTGAACGAACCGAACACCGAATAATCGTAGGCGGTGATGCGGACGACCGCCTCCTGCCCCGGCGCCAGAAAGCCGATGTCCGAAGGCGAAAAGCGCGCCTCGATCACCAGGTCGTCTTCGAGCGGCACCACCTCCATGATCGTCTCGCCCGGCTTGATCACGCCGCCGACCGTGGTGACGTGGATTTTCTTGACGATGCCGTTGACCGGCGAGCGCACGTCGCGGCGGCCGACCCGCTCCTCGTGCGCGGTGAGTTTTTCGGTGTATCCGGCCAGTTCGGTCTGAATCTTGTTGAGCTGCGTCA
>JAJTHJ010000259.1 GCA_021298875.1 Burkholderiales bacterium
AGGCTGGACAGCACGCGCAGCTTGACGCGGTACTTGCCGGCGAACTCCACCGAGCGGATTTGCAGAACCTTGGAGCCCAAGCTCGCCATCTCCAGCATTTCTTCGAAGGTGATGGTGGCCAGGCGCCGCGCCTCGGGCACGATGCGCGGGTCGGTGGTGTAGACGCCGTCGACGTCGGTGTAGATCAGGCACTCGTCGGCGCGCAGCGCGGCGGCGAGCGCCAGCGCGGAGGTGTCCGAGCCGCCCCGCCCAAGTGTGGTGATGTTGCCGTGCTCGTCCGCACCTTGGAAGCCTGCTACCACGACCACATAGCCGTCGGCCAGATCGGCGCGGATTTTCTTCTCGTCGATCTCGATAATGCGCGCCTTGGTGAAGGCGGAATCGGTCAGCACATGCACCTGCGGGCCGGTGTAGCTCTTGGCCTTCAGGCCCTGCTCTTTGAGCGCCATCGCCAACAGGCCGATGGTCACCTGCTCGCCGGTGGAGGCGACTACGTCCAGCTCGCGCGGGTCGGGGTTGGGCTGAATGTCCTTGGCCAGCGCAAGCAGCCGGTTGGTTTCGCCGCTCATTGCAGAGACCACCACCACCAGTTGATGGCCGGCGCGGCTCCATTTGGCAATGCGGCGGGCGACGTTTTTGATCCGCTCGGTCGTGCCGACCGAGGTGCCGCCGTACTTGTGAACGATCAGCGCCATGAGCGCGCGCCCTCACCCCAAAATTGGAAAGCCGCGGAGTATAAGGGCGGCGCGTGCTATGCGCGGTCGAGCAAGCCCGCGTCGGGCGTCCACTCCAGCCGCACGCGCGGGCCGTCGGCTTCGATCAGGCGCGCGTCGGCGCCGAGGCCGGCGACGAAGATCAACTCGTCGCCGCGCCAAACCAGCGGCAGCGCGGCACGCGCGAACTCGGGGATGCCCGCCTCTTGAAACTCGCGCTTCAACGAACGCGATGGCCGCGTCGGATGCGGCTTGAAGCGCTCGCCACCCGCCCGCGCCCGCAGCGCCAGCGACCGCGCGCGCAGCCAGTCGGCGGCAAAGCCTGGGCCGTCGGTGGCGACAAAGCGCAGCACGCCGCGCCAAGCGGGCACCGCGATTTCGTCCTCGCCGTTCCACTGGACGAGCGTCTCGTCGCGGTCGGCCACGGCGGCCTCACGCAGCATCAGCACCCCGCGGTAGCGGCGCAGCTCGCGGTCGCCGAGGCGCACCAGCAGCTTCGCATCGGCGCGCGCGTGCAGTGCCTGTTGCAGGACCTGTTGCAGGCGGGCGCGGGGCGGCGCGTCCAGCCCCTGCGCCGCCAGCCAGCGGCGCAGCGCCAGCGCCCGGCGTGGCGGCGCGAGCAGGGCGAGCCGATCCAGCCGCAAGGTACCGGCCGCGGCGCCGTCGGTGCAGTAAGCCAGGTCGTGTTCGGCTACGTCGATCAACGCCGCCGCGGTTTCCGCCACCAGATCGACCGAGCGCACTGCCGTCCGCGCAAAGCCCGGACGCAGCCGCTCCAGCACGGGAATCGCCTCGGCGCGCAGCGCATTGCGCAGCAGCGCGGGGGCGGCGTTGGTCGGGTCTTCGACGTACTGCAACCCGCGCCGCGCAACGTAGCTGTCGATCTCAGCACGCGCGACCTCGCTCCAAGGGCGCAACAACAACAAGTCCCGCTCGAAGCTGCGCAGCGGCGGAAACGCGGCCAGGCCTTCCGGGCCGGCGCCACGCAGCCACTGGATTAGAAACGTTTCGACCCGGTCGTCGAGGTGGTGCGCGGTCAGCACCAGCCTCGCACCGCAGTCGTGCGCGGCCTGCGCGAGCGCCGCATAGCGCGCCTCGCGCGCGGCAGCCTCGGTGCCACGGCCGCGCCGCTCGACGGTCGTGCGCCGCACGTCGAGCGGTACAGCCATCCGTTCGCACAGCGCCACGCAGCGCGCCTCGAACTGCACAGCCGCCGGCTGCAAACCGTGGTTGACATGCACCGCGCGCACCTGCCTGAAGTGCAGTGCGCACGCGGCGCGCAGACGCTGCGCGGCATCGAGCAGGGCGACCGAATCGCGCCCACCGCTCAGGGCGATCAGCAGCGGCGCCGACCGGCTGCGGCGCGGGCGCTCGATCAGCGGCGTGCGCGGCGCGGCGGGCGCAACGGCCGCCGCGACCGCTTCGCGCAGCGCATCGAGCAGAGGCTCGCGCGGGTCACTCTTCGACCGCGGTTTCCTTGAACTTGCCATAGGCCAGCAACCGCGCCTGCCGCGCCGCAAGAAGCTCGCGCGTCTTCATCCCGGCAAACTGGCGCAGGCTGTCGCCCAGCGCGCGCTTGAGCAGCGCGGCCATCTGCTTGGGGTCGCGGTGCGCACCGCCCAGCGGCTCGCCGACGATCTTGTCGATCAAGCCCAGCGCCTTCAACCGGTGCGCGGTCAGGCCGAGCGCCTCGGCGGCATCCGGCGCACGTTCGGCGCTCTTCCACAGGATCGAGGCGCAGCCTTCGGGCGAGATCACCGAATACGTCGCGTATTGCAGCATCAGCAACTGGTCGGCCACCGCGATGGCGAGCGCGCCGCCCGAGCCGCCCTCGCCGATGATCGTCGCGACGATCGGCACCTTGAGCGTGGCCATCTCAAAGAGGTTGCGGCCAATCGCCTCGCTCTGGCCGCGCTCCTCGGCGTCGATGCCGGGGTAGGCGCCCGGCGTGTCGATGAAGGTGAACACCGGCAGGCCGAATTTTTCCGCCAGCTTCATCAGGCGCAGCGCCTTGCGGTAGCCCTCGGGCTTGGGCATGCCGAAGTTGCGCGCGGCGCGCTCCTTGGTGTCGCGCCCCTTCTGCTGGCCGATCACCATCACCGGCGCGCCGTTGAAACGCGCCAGCCCCCCGACGATCGACAGGTCGTCGGCAAAGGCGCGGTCGCCGTGCAGTTCGTGGAAATCGGTAAAGATGTCGCGCACGTAATCGAGCGTGTACGGCCGCTGCGGATGCCGCGCCAGTTGCGACACCTGCCAGGGCGTGAGCTTGGCGTAAACGTCTTTCAGCTGCGCATCGGCCTTCTTGCGCAGACGGTCGATCTCCTCCGAGATATCGACGGCCGAGTCGTCCTGCACGAAGCGCAGTTCCTCGATCTTGTTTTCGAGTTCGGCGATCGACTGCTCGAAGTCGAGATAGGTTTGCTTGGCCATTCGGTTCAATACTCCACCGGCACGGGGTCGAGGCTGCGCCACAGGTACCACGTCGCGACACTGCGCCACGGTTGCCAGGCGGCGGCCAGGCGCTCGACCCGCTCGCGCCCGGGCCGGCGCAGCAGTTCGGCAGTCGGCACGTCGTCAAGATAGTGCAGCGCCACCGCCTTCAACAGCCCCAGATCGTCGAGCGGCAGGACGTTAGGCCGCAACAGATTAAAGATCAAGAACATTTCCGCCGTCCAGCGGCCGATGCCACGGATCTCGGTCAGCTCGGCAATGATCTCGTCGTCGCTATGGGCGGCAAAGCGGGTCGGATCGACGCGGCCGCTGGCAAAGTGGCCGGCCAGATCGCGCAGGTACTCGACCTTGCGCTCCGACAGCCCGCAGGCGCGCAGCGTGGTGGCGCGCTTGCGCAGCACGGTTTGCGGCGTCGGCTGCGGGCAGCGCGCCAGCAGCCTGCCCCAGACCGCATCGGCCGCCTTGACGGAGATTTGCTGGCCGACGATGGAACGGGCGAGCGTGACGAACGGGTCGCCGCGCGAGACGAGCTGCATGCGCGGGTGCTGGGCAATGATGCCGCCCAACACCGGATCGGCAGCGGCCAAGGCGCGCTTGGCGCGAAGCCAGTAGGGGGGTCGCACGGGTTGGTTCTCAACCGACGGCAGTTTCTGCCGGTGCGCAACGGTCTTCCCTCACCCCAACCCCTCTCCCGGGGGGAGAGGGGCTTACAACCCTTTCCCATCGGGAGAGACCGCTGGATGCCTTTGCATCCCGACTTCGGCCCATGAACCAGGCCCCCACCCCAGCCCTCCCCCGCTTCGCAGGGGAGGGGGTTGCTCCCTCCCCCGCCTGCGGGGGAGGGTTGGGGTAGGGGCGTGGATGCCCCAACTCGGCGAGGTTCATGGGTAAGGTGGCGCGAAGCGCCGGGTGAGGAAAGGCCGCCTCCACAGCGTCAGGTCAGGCTCGCCGCCAAGTCGTCCCCGCCGGGCCATCTTCCAGCACGATGCCTTCGGCGGTGAGCTCGGCGCGGATACGGTCGGCGGTCGCAAAGTCGCGCGACTTCTTGGCCGCGGCGCGCTGCGCGATCAGCGCGTCGATGCGCGCATCGTCGCTGGTCGACGCGCCGCGCAGGAAATCGTCCGGGACGCGTTGCAGCAGCCCGAGCACGCCACCCAAGGCCTTCAAGTGCGCGCCCAGCGCCGCCGATTTGCCGCGATTGACCTCGCCCGCCAGATCGAACAGCACAGCCACCGCCAGCGCCGTATTCAAATCGTCGTCCATCGCCGCAGCAAAGCGCTGCGCGTGCGGCTCGTTCCAATCGACCTCGGCCGCCGGCACGTCCAAGCCGCGGAGCGCCGTATAGAGCCGCGTCAAGCCCGCCTTGGCATCGTCGATCAACGACTCGGTGAAGGCGATCTGGCTGCGGTAGTGCGAGCGCACCAGCAGAAAGCGCAGCACTTCTGCGTCGTACTTGCCGCGTGCCGCGCGGATGGTGAGAAAGTTGCCGAGCGACTTCGACATCTTGTCTTCGCCCACGCGCAGCGCACCGCTGTGCATCCAGAGTGTCGCCAGCGGCTTCTCAAACGCGCCCTCGCTTTGCGCGATCTCGTTCTCGTGGTGCGGGAACACCAGATCGGGGCCGCCGCCGTGGATGTCGAAGGGCTGCCCCAGCGCCTCGCTCGCCATCGCCGAGCACTCGATGTGCCAGCCCGGCCGCCCCGGCCCCCAGTGCGACGGCCACTGCGGCTCGCCGGGTTTGGCCTGCTTCCACAGCACGAAGTCGAGCGGATCGCGCTTGCTGGCATCGACCGCCACGCGCTCGCCGGCGCGCAGCTCGTCCAGCGTGCGGCCCGACAGCTTGCCGTAGCCCGCGAACTTGCGCACCGCGAACATCACGTCCGCACCCGGCTCCGGCTGGTAGGCAAGATCCTTCTTTTCCAGCAGGCCGATCAGATCAAGCATTTGCGGAATGTGCTGCGTGGCGCGCGGCTCGGCATCGGGTCGCAGGATGCCCAGCGCGTCGAAGTCCTCGTGCATCGCGCGGATGTTTTCTTCGGTCAACTCCGATGGTGTGATGCCGCGCTCGGCCGCGCGGCGGATGATCTTGTCGTCCACGTCGGTGAAGTTGCGCACGTAGGTCACGCGCAAGCCGCGCGCGCGCAGCCAGCGCACCGCCAGGTCGAAGGCGATAAAGGTGCGCGCATGCCCCAGGTGGCAGAGGTCGTACACCGTCATCCCGCACACGTACATGCGCACGTGGCCGGGTTCAAGAGGAACCACCGGCTCCTGCTGCCGGGTCAGCGTGTTGTACAGGGAGATCGGCATGGCCGCGGGCGCCGCGCGCATGCGCGGTCGCCTTGCATCGCTAGAATCGCCGATCAGTATATCCAAGGGGTCGTGCGTGACGATGCGTGGTTTGTTTGCGGTCGCCGCCGCCGTGTTCAGTGCGGCGGCGTGGGCGCAGTCGATGCCGACCGCGGTGCCGGTCGATCCGACCGCCAAGACCGTGCCGGCCGAACCCACCGCCGCAGACGAGGTCGCGCGCCTGCTGCGCGAACGCAAACCCGAGGATGCGATCAAGCGCGCCGATGCGGAGCTCGCGAAGAACCCGCGCAACGCGCAAGTGCGCTTCATGCGCGCGGTAGCGTTGACGGATTTGAAGCGCACCGCCGAGGCGATCGCCGCTTTCGAGGCGCTGAACGCCGAGTTCCCGGAGTTGCCCGAGCCCTATAACAACCTCGCGGTGCTGCTGGCCGCCGACGGCAAATACGAGCCGGCGCGCGTGCTGCTGCTGCGCTCGCTGGACGCCCAGCCGGGTTACACCACGGCGCTGGAAAACCTCGGGGACTTGTACATCGCGATGGCGGCCGACGCCTACCAACGCGCCAACGCGCGCAACCCGAACGACCGCGTGGTGCAAGCCAAGCTGGCGCTGGCGCGCGACACGGGCAGCAAGTTGCGGGCGATCAAGTAACCGCTTTCTTCTCAGGAGTCACGATGTTCAGAACTTTGGCCCGCACCCTCCTCGCCGGCTTCGCCCTGCTCGCCTTTGCCGCAACCGCCGCGGCGCAGTCGCCGCGGGCGAAGCTCGACACCAGCGAAGGCACCATCGTGCTGGAGCTGTACCCGGACAAGGCGCCGAAGACGGTGGCCAATTTCCTCGAGTACGCCAAGGCGGGTCATTACAACGGCACCGTGTTCCATCGCGTGATCGACGGCTTCATGATCCAAGGTGGCGGCTTCGACGACAAACTGGCACAAAAGCCTACCCGGGCGCCTATCCCGCTGGAAGCGAAAAGCGGGCTGAAGAACGAACGCGGCACCATTGCCATGGCGCGCACCAACGTGCCGGATTCGGCCACCGCGCAGTTCTTCATCAACGTGGTGGACAACCCCAACCTCGACTATCCGAAGCCCGATGGCAACGGCTACGCCGTATTCGGCCGCGTGGTCGAAGGCATGGACGTGGTCGATCGCATCAAGGCCCTGCCCACCACTTCCGTCGGCCCGCACGGCGACGTACCGACCAAGCCGGTCGTCATCCGCACCGCCACTCTCGTCAAATAGGACAACCCATGATCCGCCTGCACACCAATCACGGCCCCATCGACATCGAGCTGGACGAAGCGCGCGCCCCCAAGACGGCGGCCAACTTCCTCTCCTACGTGAAGTCCGGCCACTACGACAACACGCTGTTCCATCGCGTGATCAACGGCTTCATGATCCAGGGCGGCGGCTTCGCGCCCGGCATGAAGCAGAAGTCCACCCAGACGCCCGTCGAAAACGAAGCCCACAACGGGCTGAAAAACGCCAAGTACACGGTCGCCATGGCGCGCACGTCAGACCCGCACTCGGCGACCGCGCAGTTTTTCATCAACGTCGCCGACAACGACTTTCTCAACCACACCGCGCCCACCGGCAGCGGCTGGGGCTACTGCGTGTTCGGCAAGGTGGTCGCGGGCACCGACGTGGTGGACAAGAT
>JAJTHJ010000187.1 GCA_021298875.1 Burkholderiales bacterium
CCCACGGGACGAAAGCTTTCTTCTGATCGGCGATATCCTGAAGCGTTCGGTACGTGTCCCGCAGCAAGCTGGCTGAGGAGCGCGCAGCCCGCAGCGTACCGGTCGTCGTGGGCCCTCGCGTTGTCGTCATGGACGGGGGACTGTTGAGTTGACGTGTCACTTTACCCCACTTGCAGTCGATGGCGTGCGGTTCCCTAAACGGGCTACCCGCCCGCTCAGTGGACTCCTCGTCCGCTTCTTCCGACAGCTCGCGGCCTTTGGGCGTCGATTGCATACGGGTGGTGCCGAGCGGTTTGGCCTTGATCGCAGCAGCAGCGCGATCATCCACATGAAGCAGTTAATCGGTGCGCCCGTGGTCTGGACCGAGCGCAACTTCGCGCAGCGTCACGCCGCGCTCGGTATGGAAGTTGGCCTGCCTCACGTCCCGCACTGACCGCCGCGCTGCCGCGAGCAAGCGGTCGATTTCGCGGCGCGCGTTGTTCGGGAGAGAGACGGCAGTGCTTGCA
The DNA here is from genome assembly GCA_021298875.1 of Burkholderiales bacterium. Lineage (GTDB taxonomy): Bacteria > Pseudomonadota > Gammaproteobacteria > Burkholderiales > Burkholderiaceae_F > JAJTHJ01. The sequence continues at coordinate 507 of JAJTHJ010000187.1, forward strand.
ACTTTGATTGCGCCGCCGTTTACGGGCGGTGCAGCCGCAACCTTGTACGGCGAGCATCGCAGCGGCAAGATCGCGCCGCGCAGTAGGCTTATTCGGGATGTTGGCTGGCGCGCCCGGCGGGACTCGAACCCACGACCCCTGGCTTCGGAGGCCAGTACTCTATCCACTGAGCTACGGGCGCCAGCGGCAGGGAACGCGAGGATACCCGCAGGCAGGCATCGCCGTCCAACCGGCGCACCTATAATCCGCCGCCTTTTTGCCTTCACCCACCGCCGCGGAGCCCCCGATGTCCGAGCAGCACGATTCGCCGATCAAGACGCCCCAGCAACTCGTTTGGATCGTGGTGTTGTCTTTCGTGGTGCCGATTTTCGTGATCGTGCTGCTGGTCAAGTACGTGGTCGGTGCGAAGGTGACCGGCGCCGGTTCCGACGCGATGACGCCCGAGGCGATTGCCGAGCGGCTGCGCCCGGTGGGCACGGTCTCGCTGGCCGGCGCCAGCGGCCCGCGCGCACTGCAAAGCGGCGAGGCGGTCTACACGCTGGCCTGCACGGCCTGCCACGGCGCGGGCATTGCCGGTGCGCCCAAGACGGGCGATGCGGCCGCGTGGGCGCCGCGCATCAAGCAGGGCTACGACACGCTGGTCAAGCACGCGGTGGAGGGCTTCAAGGGCAGCGCGGGCGTGATGCCGGCCAAGGGCGGCAACGCGGATCTCGATCCGGTGGAAGTCGCCCGCGCGGTGGTCTACATGGTCAACAAGTCGGGCGGCAGTCTGAAGGAGCCGGAGGCTCCGGCGCCGGCGCCGGCGAAGTAGTAGCGGGAAGGTCGCGGCGGCGCATTGCGCTGGCGCTGGCTGGAACTCGCTGCCATAGCGGACTTCGGGCCGGCGGTCTTCCCTCACCCCAACCCCTCTCCCGGGGGGAGAGGGGCTTCAAACCCGCGCCCTCCGGGGGAGGGGGCGCGAAGCGCCGCGTGAGGGAAGGCTCCGTCCGGCACGGGTGTATCCGCAACAAGTCGCCAACATCGAGCGCATTGCCGGCGCCGCAACGCTCAAATCTCCAACGGATCGACGTCGATCTGCCAGCGCGGCCGCGGGCGGCGGGTCTGCGCCAGGGCGCGCACTTCCGGCAGCCAGCGCGCGAGCGACTGCTGTAGCGCGCTGCGCGAGGCGGCCTCGACCAGCAACTGCGCGCGGTACACGCCGGCCAGTTGCGCCAGCGGCATCGGTACCGGGTCGTAACGGCGCATGCGCGCCTCGGGCGCCAACGCGCGCGCGGCGGCGAGAAACTCCAGCGCCTGCACCATGCCCTTGTCCTCGACGGTGAGCAGCGCCTGCGCCATATAGGGCGGCAGCCGCGCGGCGCGGCGCTCCTGCAACTGCGCTTGTGCAAAGCCTTCGTAGTCGTAGCGGGCCAGCGCGGCAAAGAGCGGGTGCGCGGGATAGCGCGTCTGCACCAGCACGCGGCTCGCCAGCCCGCTGCGGCCGGCACGTCCGGCCACCTGCACCAGCGTGGCAAAGAGATGCTCCGGCGCGCGAAAGTCGTGCGCCACCAGCCGCGCATCCGCCCCCAGCACGACCACCAGCGACACGCGGCGAAAGTCGTGCCCCTTGGTGATCATTTGCGTGCCGACGAGGATGTCCACGTCGCCGGCGTGCACGGCATCGAAGGCCTGCTCCATCTCGCCCTTGCGGCGCACGCTGTCGCGGTCGATGCGGGCGATGCGCGCGCCGGGCGCGGCGTCGGCCAGCGCTTCTTCGATCCGCTGCGTGCCCTGGCCCACGGCCTGCAAGTCCTGGTTGCCGCAGGTGGGGCAGGCGCGCGGAATGCGCTGCTGCCAGCCGCAGTGATGGCAGCGCAGCGTGCCGTCGGTCTTGTGAAACGCCGCCAACACCGCGCAGCGCCCGCAGGTGGAGACCCAGCCGCAGGCATCGCAGGCCACCACCGGCGCGTAGCCGCGGCGATTGAGAAAGACGAGTGCCTGCTCGCCGCGCGCGACGGTTTCGGCCAGCGCGGCGCGCACTTCGGTGGCCAGCCCCTGCGGCGGGCGCGTGCCTTTGATGTTCACGCAGGCTACTTCCGGCCAGGCGGGTTGCTCGCCGGCCGCGGCGCGCTGCGGCAGGCGCAGCACGCGGTACTTGCCGGCCTGCGCGTTGGCCCAGCTCTCCAGCGACGGCGTGGCCGAGCCCAGCACCACCGGCACGCCCGCCATCTGCGCGCGCTTGATGGCCAAGTCGCGCGCCGAATAACGCGGCCCTTCGCCGGACTTGAAGGAGTGGTCGTGTTCTTCGTCGACGGCGATGATCGCCAGGTGCGGCAGCGAGGCAAACACCGCCAGCCGCGTGCCGACCACGATGCGCGCGCGCCCTTCGTGCGCGGCGAGCCAGCCTGCGGTGCGCTCGCCCGCGGCGAGCCCGCTGTGCAGGCTCACCACCCGCTCGTGCGGGAAGCGCGCCTGCACGCGCGCCAGCAACTGCGGCGTGAGGCCGATCTCCGGCACCAGCAGCAACGCCTGCGCCTGCGCGTCAGCAGTGAGGCGCTGCGCCATCGCCTCCAGATACACCTCGGTCTTGCCGGAGCCGGTCACGCCAAACAGCAGATGACAGGCAAAGTCGCGCGCCGCGGTGATCGACTGCTCCGCGGCGGCTTGCTCTGCGTTGAGTGCGAGCGGATCGCGCGCCGGCAGCGCGCGCGCTGCCGGCGCCTTGCGCAGCCGCGCGAGCGCGGCGGCAAAGCGCGGGCCGGGCGGCTTGCGCAGCATGGGAGGCAACGCCGGCACCGCCAGCTCACCCCAGGCGTGCTGGTAGTAGTCGGCGGCAAAGCGGGTGAGTTCGAGCCAGTGCGCAGAAAGCGGCGCGATCTCGCCCAGGCTTGCGACGAGCGGTCGCAGTTTGCCCTGCGGCACGGCGCTGTCGGCTGCGTCGCCGACGACGATGCCCACCACGCGGCGCGTGCCGAGTGGCACCACGCACAGGCTGCCGATGGGCGCGGCGGCGTCACCGGCGCCCGATGTTTCGGGTGCCAGATAGTCGAGCGGTTGCGTAATCGGCGCATCGACGATGACCTGCACGATGGCGCGCATTTTTCATCCCGCAAGCGGTTTGACGATCACTCGAAATTGCGCGGATAAGGCCCTGATTTTTCTGACAGCGTGGCGGCCCGAATCGCCTGTGGATAACTTTGTGGACAAAGCCGTCCGGTTGGCCGCAGATCGTTGCGGGGCGCGGGTCTCGGCAGAGTCGATGACCAAAGTGCTACAGGTCGAGTCTATGTAAATCAGTGGCTTAGAGAGATTTTTCGCCACTGGCGGGCGATTTCTGCCCGCAAACCCGCGCCGTTGCTTGATGGACGCGGTTTTGTGAATAAGTCAAGCCTTGTACAGCGTCCGATTTGCGCCGGATCATCCGCGCAACGTGCGGCTATGGCGGTGCACTTCGTCGACCAAAATGGCCGCCGACTCGGGCGGCGTGTGCTGCGAAATTCCGTGCCCTAGGTTGAACACGTGCCCGCCCCAGCGGCCGTCCGCGCGGCGCGGGTTGCCAAAGCTGTCCAGCACGCGCGCGGCCTCGGCGCGGAGCAGGCGCTCACCTGCAAAGAGCGCCATCGGGTCGAGGTTGCCTTGCAGCGCGCAGCGGTCGTCGATGCGCCGGCGCGCCTGGCCCAGATTGACGGTCCAGTCCACGCCGATGGCGTCGGCGCCGATGGCGGCGATCTCCTCCAGCCACAGCCCGCCGCCTTTGGTGAAGACGATCACCGGCACGCGCTCGCCGTCGTGCTCGCGCTTCAGGTCGGCGACCACGGCGCGCATGTAGGCGAGCGAGAACTCTTGGTATGCGCCGTCGGCCAGCGCGCCGCCCCAGGAGTCGAACACCATCACCGCCTGCGCGCCGGCGCGGATTTGCGCGTTCAGATAGTCGGCCACCGCGCGGGCGTTGACGGCCAGGATCCGGTGCAGCAGTTCGGGCCGGCCGTAGAGCATCGACTTGATCAGCCGGAAGTCGTCGGAGCCGCTGCCTTCGATCATGTAGCAGGCGAGCGTGAAGGGGCTGCCGGAAAAGCCGATCAGCGGAATCCGGTTGGCGAGCGCGCGGCGAATCTCGCGCACCGCATCCATCACGTAGCCCAGCGACAGTTCCGGGTCGGGCGCAGCGAGCTTGGCGACGTCGGCCTCGGTGCGAATCGGGCGCTCGAACTTCGGCCCTTCGCCTTCGGCGAAGTACAGCCCCAGGCCCATCGCGTCGGGCACGGTCAGGATGTCGGAGAACAAAATGGCCGCATCGAGCGGGTAGCGGTCGATCGGCTGCAGCGTGACCTCGGTCGCGTAGGCGGGAGACTTGGCCAGCCCCAGGAAACTCCCGGCGCGCTTGCGTGTGGCGTTGTACTCGGGCAGGTAGCGGCCCGCTTGACGCATCAACCAGACGGGGATGTACTCGGTCGGCTCGCGCAACAATGCACGCAGCAGGGTGTCGTTGGCAGGGCGCACGGTCGGCAACAGCGATGAAGAACGAGGGCCGCGATTCTCGCACGCAGGCGGCGCCGGCTTGGCTTACCCCCGCCGACGGTGGCTACCTCATCGCAGTGCACGTGCAGCCCGGTGCCCGCCGCAGCGCGGTGGTGGGAGAGCACGGCGGACGGCTCAAGCTGGCGGTGCCGGCGCCACCGCTGGAAGGCCGCGCCAACGCCGCGGTAATCGAGTTGCTGGCGCAGCGACTGGGGCTGGCGCGCCGCGCGGTGGCGCTTGTTGCCGGCGAGAGCAGCCGCGACAAGCGGGTGCGGGTTCAGACGGAGCTACCGGCCGGCGAAGTCGCGGCGCGGCTAAAGACCCCGCCTAAATGAAAAGAGCAGGCACCAGGCCTGCTCTTTTGTCTTGCAAGAAACCGGCAATTACTTCTTGGCCGGCTCGCAACCCTTCATCTTCGGGTCCTTCTTGCACTCTTCGGCGGTCGGCTTCTTCTCTTCCTTCTTGGCATCGGCGGCGTAGGCGACACCGGAAGCGAAAGCGCCGGCGATCAGAACAGCAACGAGCTTCTTCATGATTCAGGTTCCTGGAACGGGTGGTTGAAAGGAAAAACTCCGAGACTTCCGGCGCGGGTAGCTATCCTGCCCGTGGGCCTCGAAGCGGCTAACGCTGAGCCGGCGCGTAGGTTGACACAAAGGCGGGAAAAACTTGCGCTGCGGCGCCGCAAGCGCCTGGCTTTATGCCCCTGGCGACCGATGATTGCGGCACTCTTGCAACACTTTCGGCGCCGGGCGTCAGAGGGAGATATCCAAGCCAACCAGCCAAGCCCGGCCCGGTGCCGGCTCGTAATAGCGGCCATTGGCCTCGTTCACGATCACCGCGCCGACGTAGCCCTTGTCGAGCAGATTGGTCGCGCGGAAAAAGCCGCGCACCGTCGTTGGCCCGAAGACGAAGCTGCGCGCCACCGCCAGATTGACCACCCCGTAGCCGGGGGCCGCTTGGGTGTTGCGGTCGTCCACGTAAAGCTGCGACTGCGCGCACCACTCCAGGGTCCAGTCGGCCCAACCCGGCAGGTAGCGCAACGCGGCGTAGCCGGAGTAGGCCGGCACACCGGGTAGCCGGTTGCCGGCAGCGACCGGCGCGCTGGGGTGCCCGCAGGGCGCGGCGGTACAGGTGAGAAACGCTTCGTCGAACTGTGCGAGCAGGCTGGTGGCCGCCGCGTAGAACGACCACTGCGGCGCGAGACGCCAATCGAGCGAGACTTCCGTGCCGCGCTGCGAGGTGGCGCCGACGTTGCCGAACGACGAGCGCCCGCCAGCGTTGGTCAGCACGATGATGTCGTCGGTGGTGTCGATCGAGAACAGCGCAAGCGTCGCCGCCGCGCCGGCGCCGAGCGCGGCCTTCAAACCCACTTCGAAGTTGTTGCTGGTGGCCGGTTGAATCTGAGTGTTGAGGCCCGCGCTGCCGTCAGGACGGTAGGCGATCTCGTTCAGCGTCGGCGTCTCAAAGCCGCGCCCGTAGGCGGCGTAGACGCTGCTAGCCGCGGCAAAGCGGTAGACGACACCGACGGTCGGGTTGACCGAGCGGAAGGTGTTGGCGCCGGAGTCGTCGCCGTTGGCGAGGAACTTGTCGGTGGAGTCGAAGCTGACGTTCGAGGCGCGCACGCCGGCCAGCAGCCGCCATTGAGGGTCGATCTGCCACTCGGCTTGCAGGTAGGGGTCGAGCGAGGCGACGCGGTTGTTTTCGTCCCGCCGCAGCGCACCTTGCACGCCGAGCGTGGTCTGCCCGCCGGCGGTGATGAAGTTGTTGTAGCCCTGCCGGCTTTCGTCGAGCCACTCCCACGCCAGCCCCGCGACGAGGTTCCAGGAGCCGAAGTTGCCCTGCACGCGCCCGTCCGCGCCGCCGTAGTCGCGGTCGAAGTCGATCACGCCGCCGGGGCTGGAGGCCGCCGCCTGAGTGGTCACGGGGATCGCCTGGAACTGCTGCACCGAGCGGCGGCCGATCCACGCAGACGCGGTCGCGCTCCAAGTCGCGTCGAAGTCCTTGTTCCACTGCAAGCCGATCTGGTTCTGCCGTGTGGACTTGCGGGTGTTGAAAGTGAGCGCTAGCGGGTTGGCCTGTGGCGGATCGGCTTGCCACTGCGCGCGGGTCAGCCCGAGCGGGTCTTGCGCGTCCGGCATGTCGAGCGCGTTGAGGTTGATGCGCCACTGCCCCGAGGCGCCGCCATCGAGCCGGACTGCCGCGTTGAGCACGTCGCGCGTGGCCGCGCTGTGCTCGCGGTAGCCGTCGGTGGCAAAGGCGCTGCCGTCGATGGCGAGCGCGTAGCCGTCGCCGCCGCCGGTCAGGCTCGCCACCGCCCGCCAAGTGTCGAAAGAGCCCACCGCAATCCCGGCCGTCGGCGTCCACGGCCCGGCGTCCAGTTGCGTGGTGAGCGCGATCACTCCGCCCGAGGAGTTGCCATAGAGCGCCGAGAACGGCCCGCGCAGCACCTCGATCCGCTGCGCGGCATTGAGCGGAAAGTTCGATACCTGCCCCTGGCCGTCCGGTTGCGTCGCGGGCACGCCGTCCAGGTGCAGCCGGATGCCGCGCACGCCGAAGGTCGAGCGCGCGCCAAAGCCGCGGATCGAGATCTGCAAGTCTTGCGCGTAGTTCTCGCGGTTCAGTGCGACAACACCCGGCACGCGCGTCAAGCTTTCCGACAAATTGATCCGCAACTGGCTGTCGCGAATCTCCTCGCGGGTGATCACGTTGACCGAGGCCGGCACGTCCAGCCCCAGCCGCTCGCTGCGGGTGGCGGTGACGACCACCGTGTCGAGTGTCGGCAGCGGCGGCCCGTCGCTTTGCGCGTAGGCACCGCTCACGGCGAGCGCCATGCCCGCCGCCGCAACGTAACGCGGCTTCACGGTGCCTTGACGTTGATTTCGATGGCTGCGTAGTAGGCGGCAAGGTCGCGGATGTCCGCGTCCGACAGCCCCTTGGCCGCCACGCCCATCACTTCGTTACGGCGTTCGCCGCTGCGGTACGCGCGCAGGCTGCGTTCCAGATACAGCTGCGGCTGGCCGGCGAGATGCGGCGCTTCGGGCATCTTGGACAGACCGTCCAGCCCGCGGCAGGCCTGGCAAGCCACCGCCTTGCGCGCGCCGGCGGCGGCGTCCTGCGCCTGCGCCTGCGCCGCACAGCAAAAAGCCGCCGCGGCGACGAGCACCGCGGCAACTCTGAGCGTTGCCGCCATCGCGTTACGGCTGGTACGAGATGCGGTAGATCGCGCCCGCAAAGTCGTCGGAGACGAGCAGCGAGCCGTCCTTCATCACCGCCACGTCCACCGGCCGGCCGCGGTAGGTGTTGGTGGCCGGGTCGAGCCAGCCTTCGGCAAACACCTCGCTCTTGTCGGCCGTGCCGTCGGGCTTGAGCGACACGAAGTTGATCAGCGCGCCCGACGGTGTGGTGCGGTTCCACGAACCGTGCGCGGCGACGAAGATGCCGCCCTGGTACTTGGCCGGAAACATCTTGCCGTCGTAGAAGATCATGCCCAGCTGCGCCTGGGGGGCCGGGAAGTCCACCTGCGGGAACACCGCGCTGGCCGGCTCCTTCATGTCTTTCAGATCCGGTGCCGCTGGCGCGCCCGCCACCTTGAACTTGCCGTTCCAGTACGGGTAGCCGAAGTGCTGGCCGGTCCTGGTCACTCGGTTCAACTCACCCGGCGGCACGTCGTCGCCCAGACCGTCGGTCTGGTTGTCGGTGAACCACGGCGTCCTGTCCTTCGGGTTGAAGTCCTGGCCCACCGAGTTGCGCACGCCCACGGCCACCACCTCGCGCTTGGAACCGTCGAACGCGTTCATCTTGACGATGCCGCCGATGCCGAGCTTCTCGCAGAGCGCGACCTTGCCCGCCGGCTGCACGTTGTACGGCTGGCCGAGCGTGGTGTAGAGCTGCCCCCGTCGGGGCCGATGCGGCAGGTGCGCGCGCCGTGGTTGAACGATTCTTCTTCCACCGGAATCAGCCCGCCCTGCGGCACCCCGCCACGCCCGGCCCTTCGTAGAAGAACTCGGCGGCGGGGAAGTTGAGCACCCGGTTCGGCCACGATCAGGAAGCCGTCCTTGGTTCAGCACACACCGTTGGACACCTGGAACTTCAGCGACGGCGCGAAGGGCTTGACCTCGTCGGCCACCATGTCGCCGTTGCGGTCGGTCACCGCCCACACGCTCGCCTTGCGCGTGCCGACGAACAGCATGTTGGTGCTGGGTGCGACCGCCATGTGGCGTGCGTCCGGCACGATCGCGTACAGCTCGACCTTGAAGCCGGGCGGCAGCTTGATCCGCTTGAGGTTCTCGCGGATCGCCGCGGCGTTCGTGCCTTCCTGCGGCACCGTGGGGATGTTCAGATCGGTGCCGGAGACCTTGAGCTGCTTGAGCTTTTCCAGATTCTGTTGCCGCGCGTGAGCGGCGCCCAAGCCGCCGAAGGCCAAGGCAAGGGCGAGCACGAGCGAAGTGCGCTTAAAGGCCATGACTGTCTCCTGTTTGGTCTTATCGTCCGCGGCGCGCGATACGCAGCGGTGAGCGCAGTCTAGGCACGACCGCGGGGAGATGACAATCCCGCCCGCGTCGCCAACGCGGACTTACCTGACAACCAGAACGGGCACGGCGGCGAAGGCGAGCACCTTTTGTGTCTCGCTGCCCAACAGCACGGCGGTGCAACCGCTGCGGCCGTGGGAGGCCATCACGATCAGCTCGCAGCCGGCGTCAACGGCGGCCGACAGGATCGCGCGGTGCGGGGCTTCTTCTTCGCGGATCACCGTCTCAATCGGCACGCCCGCAGCGCGGGCGGCCTGCTCAACGACGGACAGATGCTCGTTGCCCAATGCGCCCGCCTTGGCGCGCAAGTCGTCCAACTGCGGCTCGTGCTCGCCGCCCAGCGCGGCGTAGGGGTTCGGTGGCACGGCGGCCACCCCCAGCACCGAAGCACCGAGCGCCTTGGCCAGCCCGACGCCGATGTCGATCGCCTTGCGCGACAGCTCGCTGCCGTCAGTGGCGATCAGGATTTTCATGACGGCCGCGCTCTGCCGGCGGGGAGTGCGATTAGCGGCCGCGCAGCTTCTTGATCGCGGCGAGCTGGGCCGCCAGCGCCGACATCTCGGCCTCGACCTTGGCGATTTCCAGATCGCTGGTGGCGTTGCGGCGCGCGTCTTCGGCGGCGCGCAGGGCTTCGCTCGCCTTGGCTTCGTCCAGGTCCTTGCCGCGGATCGCGGTGTCGGCCAGCACGGTGACCACGTTGGGCTGCACTTCGAGGATGCCGCCGGCGACGAACACCTGCTCCTCCTCGCCGCCGCCTTCGCGCTTGATCCGCACCACGCCCGGCTTGATGCGGGTGATCAGCGGCGTGTGGCGCGGGTAGATGCCCAGTTCGCCCGCCTCGCCCGGCAGAACGACGAACTCGGCCTCGCCGGAGAAGATGCTTTCTTCGGCGCTGACGACGTCGACGTGGATGGTGTTCATGGTGATCGGTGATCGGTGATCGGTGATCCGTGATCGGTGATCGGCAGGGTGAGCAGCGACGGGCGAACCGATCACCGATCACCGCTCACCGATCACTGGACTTTCTTCGCCTTCTCAAACGCCTCGTCGATCGTGCCGACCATGTAGAACGCCTGCTCGGGCAGGGCGTCGCACTCGCCGTCGACGATCATCTTGAAGCCGCGGATGGTTTCCTTCAGCGGCACGTACTTGCCCGGGCTGCCGGTGAACACTTCGGCCACGTGGAAGGGCTGCGACAGGAAGCGCTGAATCTTGCGCGCGCGCGCCACCGCCAGCTTGTCCTCGGGCGACAGCTCGTCCATGCCGAGAATGGCGATGATGTCGCGCAGCTCCTTGTAGCGCTGCAAGGTCGCCTGCACGCGGCGGGTGACGGTGTAGTGCTCCTCGCCGACGACGTTGGGGTCGATCTGGCGCGAGGTCGAGTCCAGCGGGTCCACCGACGGGTAGATGCCGAGTGCGGCGATGTCGCGGGAGAGCACCACGGTCGCGTCCAGGTGGCCGAAGGTGGTCGCCGGCGACGGGTCGGTCAGGTCGTCCGCCGGCACGTACACGGCCTGGATCGAGGTGATCGAGCCGGTCTTGGTCGAGGTGATGCGCTCTTGCAGCTTGCCCATTTCTTCGGCGAGCGTCGGCTGGTAGCCCACGGCCGAGGGCATCCGGCCGAGCAGCGCGGAGACCTCGGTACCCGCCAGCGTGTAACGGTAGATGTTGTCGACGAAGAACAGGATGTCGCGGCCTTCGTCGCGGAAGCGCTCGGCCATGGTCAGGCCCGTCAGGCCCACGCGCAGGCGGTTGCCGGGCGGCTCGTTCATCTGGCCGAACACCATCGCCACCTTGGACTCGGCGAGGTTCTCCTGCTTGATGACGCCGGCCTCGGACATCTCGTGATAAAAGTCGTTGCCCTCGCGGGTGCGCTCGCCCACGCCGGCAAACACCGACAGGCCCGAGTGCGCCTTGGCGATGTTGTTGATGAGCTCCAGCATTGTCACGGTCTTGCCCACGCCGGCGCCACCGAAGAGACCGATCTTGCCGCCCTTGGCAAACGGGCAGATGAGGTCGATCACCTTGATGCCGGTTTCCAGCAGCTCGACCGACGGCGACAGTTCGTCGAACTTCGGCGCCGGCCGATGGATCGTGCGGAATTCGTCGCTCTGGATCGGGCCGCGCTCGTCGATCGGCCGGCCAAGGATGTCCATCACGCGGCCGAGCGTGCCCGGGCCGACCGGAACCTTGATGCCGTCGCCGGTGTTGCGCACTTTCATCCCGCGGCGGATGCCGTCGGACGAGCCCATCGCGATGGTGCGCACGACGCCGTCGCCCAACTGCTGCTCGACCTCGAAGGTCAGGCCCTGCTCGACGAGCCGGTTGGTCGGGTCGGCTTCGAGCACCAACGCGTCGTACACGTTGGGTATCGCTTCACGCGGGAAATCGACGTCTAACACCGCGACGATGCACTGAACAATGGTTCCGGTTGATCCGGTCGACATGGTTACACCCTTAACAGTTAAGCGATGGCGGCTGCGCCGCCGACGATCTCGGAAATCTCTTTGGTGATACCGGCCTGCCGCGTCTTGTTGTAGATCAGTTGCAGTTCGGCGATCAGTTTCTTGGCGTTGTCGGAGGCGGCCTTCATCGCCACCATGCGCGCGCTCTGCTCGCAGGCGATGTTCTCGGCCACCGACTGGTAAATCAGCGCTTCGACGTAACGGGTCAGCAGTTCGTCGATCACGCGCTGCGGGTCCGGCTCGTAGATGTAGTCCCAGGCGTAGGCGCGCTTTTCTTCCTCGGTCTGCGCCAAGCTTTCGGCCGACAACGGCAGCAGCTGCTCGATCATCGGCTCCTGCTTCATCGTGTTGATGAAGCGCGAGTAGGCGATGAACACCGCGTCCAGTTGGCCGCTGGCGTAGGCGTCCAGTTGCAGCTTGATCGGGCCGATCAGCCGCTCGAGGTGCGGGCGGTCGCCCAGCTGCACGACCTGCGAGACGATGTTGGCATTCAGCCGCTGCAAAAAGCCCAGCCCCTTGTTGCCGAGCGAGGTCGCCTGGAACTTGATGCCGGCGGCGTCCCACTCCTTGACGCGGCCGAGCACCGCGCGCTGGATGTTGGTGTTCAGGCCGCCGCACAGACCCTTGTCGGTGGTGATCAAAATCAGCCCGACGTTGCGCAACTCGCCATGCTTGGCGATGAACGGGTGCCGGTATTCCGGGTTGGCCTGCGCCAGATGCGCGACGATGTTGCGGATCTTGTCGCTGTACGGCCGGCCCTGGCGCATCCGCTCCTGCGCTTTGCGCATCTTGCTGGCGGCCACCATCTGCATCGCCTTGGTGATCTTGCTCGTGCTTTGCACGCTCTTGATCTTCAGGCGAATCTCTTTGGTGCTGGGCATGTGAGTCTCTCGGACAGGCGCGACCGTCGTGCGGCGGCGTCTAGTAGGCCCCGGTCTGCTTGAATTCCTTGATCGCCGCAGTCAGCGCCGCTTCGTCGTCCTTGGACAAGTCCTTGGTCGACTCGATGCGCTCCACCAGCACGGCGTGCTTGAGCTTGAGAAACTCGCGCAGCGCACGCTCCATCGCCAGCGCCTTACCGATCTCGACGTCGTCGTAGTGACCGTTGTTGGCGGCAAAGAGCGTGACCGCCTGCTCCCACACTTGCAGCGGCTGGTACTGAGGCTGCTTCATCAGCTCGGTGACCATGCGGCCGCGGTCGAGCTGCTTGCGGGTGGCTTCGTCCAAGTCCGAGGCGAACTGCGAGAACGCCGCCAGCTCGCGATACTGGGCGAGCGCCAGACGCACGCCGCCGCCCAGCTTTTTGATGACCTTGGTCTGTGCCGCGCCACCGACGCGGGAGACCGAGATACCGGCGTTCATCGCCGGGCGGATGCCGGCGTTGAAAAGGTCGGTCTCCAGGAAGATCTGGCCGTCGGTAATCGAAATCACGTTGGTCGGCACGAAGGCGGTCACGTCGCCGGCCTGCGTCTCGATGATCGGCAGCGCGGTGAGCGACCCGGTCTTGCCCTTGACCTCGCCCTTGGTGAATTTCTCGACGTACTCCTCGTTGACGCGCGCGGCGCGCTCGAGCAAGCGCGAGTGCAGGTAGAACACGTCGCCGGGGTAAGCCTCGCGGCCGGGCGGGCGGCGCAGCAGCAGCGACACTTGCCGATAAGCCCAGGCTTGCTTGGTCAGATCGTCGTAGATGATCAGCGCGTCCTGGCCGCGGTCGCGGAAGTACTCGCCCATCGTGCAGCCCGAGTACGGCGCGATGTACTGCATCGCGGCGGATTCCGACGCGGTGGCGGCCACCACGATCGTGTAGGCCATCGCACCGGTTTCTTCGAGCTTGCGCACCACGTTGGCGACGGTCGAGGCCTTCTGCCCGATCGCCACGTAAATGCAGATCAGGTCCTTGCCCTTGGAGTTGATGATCGTGTCCACCGCGACCGCGGTCTTGCCGGTCTGGCGGTCGCCGATGATGAGCTCGCGCTGGCCACGGCCCACCGGCACCATCGCGTCGATCGCCTTCAGACCCGTCTGCACCGGCTGCGACACCGACTTGCGCGCGATCACGCCCGGGGCGACCTTCTCGATCACGTCGGTCATCTTGGCGTTGATCGGGCCTTTGCCGTCGATCGGCTGGCCGAGCGAATTGACCACGCGGCCGATCAACTCGGGGCCGACCGGAACGTCCAGGATGCGGCCGGTGGACTTGACCGTGTCGCCTTCGCGGATGTGTTCGTAGTCGCCCAAGATCACCGCGCCGACCGAGTCGCGCTCGAGGTTGAGCGCCAGGCCGAAGGTGTTGTTCGGAAACTCCAGCATCTCGCCTTGCATCGCGTCGGACAGGCCG
>JAJTHJ010000032.1 GCA_021298875.1 Burkholderiales bacterium
CCTGACTTCCATGAAAGCCGCGCCGCTATTGGGTTTCCGGGCATCCGCCCTGAAGTTAACCGGACAGTACTGACTTCATTTGGACAATAAAGGCACGTCATTCCCGCGAAAGCGGGAATCCAGTGTCTTTCGCGCAAGTCGCTGGGTTCCCGCTTTCGCGGGAACGACGACCTTGCCATGGTGATCGCGAAACAGCATAATGTTGGTTTGCAAGACGGGACGCAGCGAAGATAGCCCCATGCAGCAGCCTGGGCCTGTCAAGCCGTCCAAGATTTGCGCCTTTCGACTTCCGTGACCGAGGCCGCAGCGGTTGGCGGAAGCGGCAATGGCAGCGCGTACCGGGGGCCGCGATGCCGTCGAAAGGCCGCTCCGCCGCGCGCACGCGCCGCAAAGCCCTGTCGTACGGCCATCTTCGCGCTCCCTCAAAAACGTCCGTCCACGGGTTCAAATTGCATCGGGACGAAATCTATTTCGCGTTCGGCGCCTTGGCCACCGCCTCGCGCGCCTTGGCGAGATCGACCGGCTTGCCCTGCAACTGGTTCAGCGCCTGCCGCAGCTGGAAGTCCTCCGGGCTGCCGAAGGTGTAGGCCTTAGGCGCCGGCTTGGCGCTGGCGTGCGGGTCGGGCTTGGCCTCGGGTGCCGGCTCGGCGGCGGGGGGCGTGGCGGGCGCTGTCGCGGGGGCGGTGCCCTTCTTGTCTTCCAGGTGGCGGACGAGGTCGGCTTCGCGCACGTTCAGGCTGGCCAGGTTGCCCTCCGCGGTGTCCTCGACCGGCAGGTCGGGCACGATGCCCTTGGCCTGGATCGAGCGGCCGCTGGGCGTGTAGTAGCGCGCGGTGGTCAGCTTGATCGCCGCCTGCGCGTCGCCGTCCAGACGCAGCGGGATGATCGTCTGCACCGAGCCTTTGCCGAACGTCGGCGTGCCCATCACGGCAGCGCGCTTGTGATCCTGCAGCGCGCCGGCGACGATTTCGGAGGCCGAGGCGCTGGCGCCGTTGACCAGCACCACCATCGGCACATCCTTCACGCCTTTGGGCAGCCGCGCCAGGATGTCTTCGCCGGGGCCGCGCTGATAGTCCTGCGGCGCGGCGACGAACTTGCGCCGCGCATCGGCGGTGCGGCCGTCGGTGGTGACCACCACGGTGCGCGCGGGCAAGAACGCCGCCGACACGCCGATGGCCGAATGCAGCAGGCCGCCGGGGTCGTTGCGCAGGTCGAGCACGAGGCCCTTTAACGGCCCCTGCTTGTACAACTCGTTCAGGTGCTTGACCAGGTCTTCGGTGGTGCGCTCCTGGAACTGGCTGATGCGCACGTAGCCGTAGCCGGGTTCGATCAGGTTAGACCGCACCGACTGCACGCGGATCACGTCGCGCACCAGCTTGAACTCCAGCGGCTGCGCCTCGCCCTTGCGCAGCACGGTCAGCGTCACCGGCGTCTTTGGCTTGCCGCGCATGAGCTTGACCGCCTCGGTCACCGTCAGGCCGCGGGTGACCTGGTCGTCGATCTTGAAGATGAGATCGCCGCCCTTGATGCCGGCGCGGGCGGCGGGCGTGTCGTCGATCGGGGCGATCACCTTGATCGCGCCGTCCTCGGTGCCGATTTCCATGCCCAGGCCGCCGAACTCGCCCTGCGTGCTGGTCTGCAAGTCCTTGAAACCGTCGGTGTCGAGGTAGGCCGAGTGCGGATCCAGCCCGGTCAGCATGCCGGAGATCGCCTCCTGCATCAGCTTCTTGTCGTCCACCGGCTCGACGTAGTTGGACTTGACCGCGTTGTAGACCTCGGTGAAGGTACGGATCTCTTCGAGCGGGATCGGCGCGCGCGTGTCGCGGAAGGCGTAGGCGGAAATGCCCAGGCTCGCCGCGACACCGGCGACGGCGCCGATGGCGATCAAGGCAACAGTGCGGGCGCGAGTGGTCATGCAGGCTCCGGGGACGAACGCGGCGCCGATTGGCGCCGCGCGGATGGTTCAGCGGGCGGCGGCCCAGCGCAACGGATCGACCGGGCGGCCATCGACTCTGACTTCAAAGTATAGGCCGGGTTCCGCGCCGCCCCCGCTGGCGCCGACCGCAGCAATCGGTGCGCCGGCGGCCACCCGGTCGCCGGTGCCGACGAAGAGCGTCTGGTTGTTGCCGTAGATCGTCAGCAGCCCGTCGCCGTGGTCGAGCACCAGCAAGTTGCCGTAGCCGCGCAGCCAGTCGGCGTAGACGACGCGACCGGCGGCCACCGCGCGCACTTCGGCGCCTTCGCGGGCGCGGATCAGCACGCCTTTCCACGAGGGCGCCTCGGCCGCGCCCGCCTCGCCGCGGCGCGGGCTGCCGAAGCGCGCGACGACCTCGCCGTTTACCGGCAGTTGCAATTTTCCTTGGGGCAGGGCGGCAGTCGGCGGCGCAGACGCCGCCGCAGACAGTGCTGCGGCGGCGGGCGCCGCCTCCTTGCGCGGTGCCGACTGCCGCGCCAGCGCCTGCCGACGCGCCTGCTCGGCCTGCCGCCGGGCCGCGCGCTGCGCGTCGCGCCGCGCCTGTTCGGCCAGCACTTTGGCGATCTCGTCGAGCACCGCGGTCAGCCGCTGGTCGTTGCGCTCCAGCGTGGCGAGCGATTGGCGCTGGTTTGCTGCCTGGCGCGTCAGTTGATCTAGCGCCTGCCGCCGCGCCGCCTGTTCGCGCGCGAGCTTGGCGCGGCTCGCCTCCTCGTCGCGGGCGATGGCGGCGAGTTCGTCCTGCCGCGCGCGCGACTCGGCGTGCAGCGCGGCCAGTTCGGTGCGCCGCTCGTGCAGCGCGGCGATCGCGTCGAGCCGGTCTTGCGCCAGCAGCGCGAGCAGCGCGCGGTCGCGCGCCAGCGCGTTGGGGTCGGTGCCGTCGACGAGCCGCTGCCAGGGGCTGTCCTGCGCCAGCGCCACTTGCACGCGCAGCAGCCGGCCCAGTTGCCGCTCCTCGTCGCTTTGCGCGGCGGCGGCCTGGCGGCTGCGCTCGGCGAGTGCGGAGAGCTGCGCCTGCACGGTGACATGCGCCTGCGCCAGTTCGCGCAGCCTGCGCTGGGTCTGCGAGATCGCCGTCTCGGCGGCGGCCAGCGCATCGGCCGCCGCCGAGCGCTGATTCTCGGTCTGCGCCAATTGCCGCTGCACGCGCGCGCGGCGCTCGCGCAATTCGCGCTGCTCGGCTTGCAGGCGTTTCTGTTCGGCCGCGCTCGCCTTGCCCGCCGGTGGCGCGGCGGCCACGCCGCCGGCAAGCGCGCCCAGCAGCGCGGCGATGGCGAGGCGGGTGCGCGGGCTCAAGCGGCGGGCTTGGCCTTGCCCTGCGCGGCCACCGCGGCGATCGCGCGGGCGATCGCCTCCGGGTCGCCGAGATAGTAGTGGCGCAGCGGCTTCAACTCGTCGTCGAGTTCGTAGACCAGCGGCTGCGCGGTCGGGATGTTCAGGCTGACGATGTCGTCGTCGGAGACGCCGTCCAGATGCTTGACCAGCGCGCGCAGCGAGTTGCCGTGCGCGGCGACGAGGACGCGCCGGCCGCGCTTGAGCGCCGGGGCGATCGAGTCGTTCCAGAACGGCACCACCCGCGCGACGGTGTCGCGCAGGCATTCGGTGGCCGGGATCTCTTCCGGCTTCAGGTGCTTGTAGCGTGGGTCGCGGCCGGCCCAGCGTTCGTCGTCGGGCGTCAGCGGGTCGGGCGCGATCGCGTAGGCGCGGCGCCAGATCAGCACCTGCGGCTCGCCGTAGCGGGCGGCGGTCTCGGCCTTGTCGAGCCCTTGCAGCGCGCCGTAGTGGCGCTCGTTCAACCGCCAGCTGTGCACCACCGGCAGGTACATCTGGTCGAGCGCGTCGAGCGCGATCCACAGCGTGCGGATTGCGCGCTTGAGCAGCGAGGTGTACGCGATGTCGAAGCCGTAGCCCTCGCGTTTGAGCAGCTCGCCGGCGGCGTGCGCTTCGTCGCGGCCGCGGGCGGTCAGATCGACGTCGGTCCAGCCGGTGAAGCGGTTTTCCAGGTTCCACTGGCTTTCGCCGTGGCGCATCAGCACGAGCTTGATCATGGTCGGCAGGGGGAAGTGCGAGGGCTGGGCCATTCTATAATCCGCGCCCTTTGCCCGAGGCCCGCTTCGCCGTGCAGTTCTTTACCGACAACCTCCTGCTGATCGCTGTCGCTTTCGTCAGCGGCGCGCTGCTGATCTGGCCACTGCTGCGCAGCCGCGCCGCCGGCCCGTCGCTGTCCACGCTGGAAGCCACCCGGCTGATCAATGCCAAGGGCGCGCAAATCGTCGACGTGCGCGCCGCCGAAGACTTCGCCAAGGGCTCGCTGCCCAGCGCCAAAAACATTCCCGGAGCGGCGCTCAAGGACCGCAGCGGCGAACTCAAGAAAGACAAGCCGGTGCTGGTGGTATGCAACACCGGCAGCACCGCCGGCCCCGCCGCGGCGCAACTGCGCAGCGCCGGCTTTGCCGAGGTCTTTGTGCTGGCCGGCGGGCTCGCCGCCTGGCGCGAAGCCGGCCTGCCGGTCAAGAAGGCCTGACCATGAGCGCCACTGTGACGATGTACGCGACGGCGGTGTGCCCGTACTGTCAGCGGGCCGAGGCGCTCCTCGGCGAGCGCGGCGTGACCGCGATCGACAAGATCCGCGTCGATGTCGATCCCGCGCGCCGCGACGAAATGATCGCCCGCACCGGCCGCCGCACCGTGCCGCAGATCTTCATCGGCGACACCCACGTCGGCGGC
>JAJTHJ010000123.1 GCA_021298875.1 Burkholderiales bacterium
TGTACTTGACCGCGCCGGCGCGGCCGCTGCCGGGGGGATATCGATCCGCCCGTCCGGGTACGAAAACGGCCGGTGGTTGGAGGTGGTCATGATGTGCGCGAAGAACGGCTTGCCCGCCGCGGCGCGCGCGTCGATCTCGCGCAGCGCCAGCGTGAACAGGTCTTCGTCGGCCACCCCCCAGATGTTCTCGTAGTGGATGTCGGCAGGGGTGAGCGCGCTGCGGTCGATCACCGTGTAGCCGTTGCCGCCGAAGAACTCCTGCATGTTGTCGAAGTAGCTGTAGCCGCCGTAGATGTACAGCGGCGCGTAGCCGTGCTCGGCAAAGACCTCGCCGAGCGTGAACAGATGGTCGTTGTTCGGCCGCTTGACCACCGAGTGGCCGGGCGTGGGCGGCAGCGACAGCGAAATCGCCTCCAGCCCGCGCACGGTGCGGGTGCCGGTGGCATAAAGCCGCGTGAAGAACAGGCTCTGCGCGGCGAGCGCATCCAGCCGCGGCGTGATCCCCTCCTTGTTGCCGAAGGCGCCGAGGAACTCGGCCGACAAGCTTTCGACCGAGATCAGCACGACGTTGAGCCGCTTTTCCGGGCCGGCGGCGACGACCTCGCGCTCGATCGGCAGCCGTGCGCCGGAGACGAACTGGGTGGGCCAGTTGTCCTCGAACTCGCGCCGCAGGATGCCCGCGGCGCGCGCCGGCGGCAGTGTGCGGTAAAAGCGCGCGTAGTCGATCTCGTTGTGGTGGAAGGCGCTCAAGAAGTCGAACCAGCCGTTACCCGCCAGTTGCGCCGACGGTGTGTGGTCGGTGAAATCTTTGTAGCGCGCATCGAGCGCGAAGAACGACGCCACAGGGAGTGCCGTCAGCAGCGCCATGGTGACGGAGCGCCGGGCAAAGCGGCTGCCCGCCGGGGCCGTGGCCCGCCACAACCGGCGCGCCACCAGCGCAAAGAGCGCGAGCGCCACGCCGCCGACGGCGGCCAGCAGCAGCGGCAGCGAGTACGACTCGCGGACGTTGCCGATCACCTCGCGGCTGTAGATCAGGTAATCGACGGCGATGAAGTTGAAGCGCGTGCCGAACTCGTTCCAAAAGACGAACTCCGACGCCGCGACGAAAGTGAAGAACACACAGGCCGCGAGCGCCAGCACCAATGTGAGTGGTGCGAGCAGCCAGCGACCGCCGCGCGAGTCCGGAGTGATCCAGGCGAGCAGCGCAAACGGCAGCGCGACGAAGGTGCTCACGCCAAGATCGAACAGCAGCCCGATGCCGAGCCAGCCGAGCAGGCGCTGCGGCGCGAGCACTTCCGGATCGGAATTGAAGGCGGCCAGCCCGAGGCGGGTGAGAAAGCTCACCGCCACGTAGAGCGCCAACATGGTGCCGGCGATGCGGAAGCGGCCGGGGAAGAGCGCGCCGGCGGCGCGCGCAAGAGGACGAAACATGCCGGAGACGGCCCGAGCGGGCCGCGCAGCGAAGAGGCAACGCAGGATACGCCTCGCGTCGATACGCCGTTTGGCGATCCGCGTCACCGTCGGCGCAGAGGCGCGATGCCGATCGGTCCGTGTGCGGGCCGACCCGTGGGCCTTTGAGCGTCAATCGGAATAGATAACTCCGGGCCAGCGGCCTTCCCTCACCCGACCCCTGCCCATGCATCTAACCAAGTTGGGGCACCCACGCCCCCACCCTTCCCGCTTCGCAGGGGAGGGGGTAACTCCCTCCCCCGCCTGCGGGGGAGGGGTGGGGTGGGGGCATGGGCGCAGCCACCCAGCGCGGTTTGCCGGTAGGGGATGACGGACGACCGCCGCATGCAAGTACGAGCAAGCGGCACCCTGGGGTTCGGGCTCCGCCGCGCATTGGCGGCATCGGGCGCACCGAAAGGCTCGGCCAACAGTCGCAGCTCTCGCACAACTGCAGCGGTGCGCGCGCCCCTATCTTTCCCGTGCCGCGGCGCTGCCGCGGGAAGCAGGCGGAGCTTCCGGCGTATCGGCGCCGGCTGCTCCCGGATACTCGTGGTACGCGGTCCGTGCAGCCGCCGCGCGGCGCCGGCTGACGGGGATGCGTACGCCGCCGGCGAGTTCGCAGTAACCGCCGCCGCTGTCGATATCGACCCGCTGCACGTGCGCCCAGTTGACCCAGTACGAGCGGTGCACCTGCATGCCTGCGGCACCGCCTGCTTCCAACTCCCGCACCGCATTGCTGAGACCGTGCAGCACGAGGTGTTCGCCGCCAGTCAGTACCACGCGCAGGTAATGCTCCTGCGCCTCGAGGTAAACGACGTCCCGCCCGAGGCGGGCCGGAATTCGCGCTAGCAGTGACGCCGCGGGCGCTTGCGGGCCGGGCGAGCGCGCTGCGACCGCGGGTGCGGCCATTTCGGTCCCGCCCGTATTGACGTGCAGGCGCCACGAGATGGCCAGGTTCACCGCCAGCCAGATCGCTGCGGCCTTGGGCGGAACGACGAGGAGCTCCTGACGCAGTTCGACAACGAAGCCGGCGCCCGCGGCAGCCGCGCCGACCTGCTCGTCGGGCTCGACCACGCCGAAGAGCGCTTCCAGCAGCACCGACCACGGCGCGAGCACGAGGCCGGTAGCCAGCCCGGCCAGCACCAGCAGTGGCCAAGGCGGTACGCCGCGAGCGGCGCGCAACCCGAACAACCAACCGCTCAAAACCCAGGCGAGCGCCAGCGCCGGCCCCATGTGCAGCGCAAAGAACAGCACGCGCTGGGGCAGGTGCAGGCCGCCGCTGATGACCGGCTGGAACAGCGCCAGCAGCAGCACGATCCCGGCGCCGGTGCCGGCGAGGTAGGCGGGCACCGACACGGGCTTCAACCGGGGCGCAA
>JAJTHJ010000324.1 GCA_021298875.1 Burkholderiales bacterium
CGGCGCTGCGGTCGCGATGGCAATCGCTGCAGGCGTTGGGCACGCCGAGCGCGACCGTGCAGTCGGGGCGCGGGATGCGCATGGAATGATCGTGCCGCGGGTCCACCACCATGTACGTCGCGGTCGGCATGTGGCAAGCGGCGCACTCGGCCCCGCGCGAGCCGGCGGGGTGGTGGTGATGCGCCGGCGTGTCGAAGCGCGCCGCGGCGTGGCACTGCGCGCACACGGCATTGCCGGGGGCGCGCAAGGCCATCGAGTGCGGCTCGTGGCAGTCGCCGCAGGTCACCCCTTTGGCATGCATCCGGCTTTGCAGAAACGAGCCGTAGTTGAAGACCTCGTCGCACTGCTGGCCGTCGGGGTAGTACAAGCCCGGCTCGAGCAGCGCCGGCCGAAACGCGTCGTGCAGCGGCGCGCGGGCGACATGCCCGTCGGCAAACTGGCCGCGCCGCGCGTGGCAGCGGGCGCAGACCTCGATCTCGCGGTTCGTGCGGCGTGGCGCCGCGCGCGCGGCCGTACCGCTGGCCGGGTCGATGGCCCAGGCGATCCCGCGGCGCTCATCGAGAGCCGCGGTCAAGCCGAAGTTGGCGATCGGCGCTCGTTGCGCGGCCGGTTGCTGCGCCCAGGCGACGTGGGTCGAGCCGGGTCCGTGGCAGGCCTCGCAGCCGACGTTGATTTCCGCCCACGTGGTCTTGAACGTGCCGGCCGCGGCGTCGTAGTTCTTGCGCAGGTCGGTGGAGTGGCAATCGGCGCACTGATAGCTCCAGTTCTGGTCGATGCCGGTCCAGTGCAGCGGGTCGCCCGCCTTGAGGCGCCGGTCGGGGTAGAGGTGGAACCAGCGCTGTCCACCCTGCGCCGCCGGTCGCGTGGCCCAGGCGATGCCGAGCGCCTGCAAGCGTCCGCCAGGCAACTCGATCAGATGCTGCTCCAAGGGCGCCAAGCCGAAGCTGTACTTGATCTCGAACTCGGCCAGCTTGCCGTCCGGCCCGTCGGTACGAACGGTGTAGCGGCCGTCGCGCGTGGTGAAGGTCGAGGTCACGCCGCCCGCGGTAAAGCTCGTCCCGGAAAAATCGCCCAGCACGGTGCGTGCGTTGGCCGGCAGCATGGAGGCGGCGTGTTGCGACCCTTGCGATGCCGCCGTTGCCGCCGAGTGGCAGGACGCGCAGGCTGCGGAGCCGACATAGGCAGCCGCTGCGATGGCCGGCGTCCCCGGCGGCGCCGAGCCCGCAGCGACGCCGGCCGACGGCACCGGCGCCCGCTCGGTCGCGGTGTAGGCGATGGCGACGACCGCAAGCACTGCGACCACGCCCAAGGCCCAGCGCAGCCGGCGCCGCGACCGGGCGGCGCTCGGCGCTGCCGGCGTTGGGGACGCCCGCTGCGGCTTTGGCGATGCGCTCTTCTCTCGGTCACGCCGACGCCCGCAGGCTAATCGGTCGGGACGGCCAAACCCGTCCCGGGCCAGCGCCGCGCGTCAGCCATCGCCAACCCCGTATCCGGCACGCAGCCGCGCGACGATGCCGTCGAGCTGATCGAGATTGGCAAAACTCACGGTGAGCCGGCCGCGGCCTTTGGCGTCGGCCTGTACCTTGACGGTGGCGCCGAGCAGATCGGCAAGCTCTTCTTCCAGCCGCTCGACATCGCGGTCGCGACGCTCGCTCTTGCCGCGCTTGGCCGGTTCACGCTGCGCGCGCGCGACGAGTGCTTCGGCTTCGCGTACCGACAGGCCGCGCACGACGATCTGGTGCCCAAGCTGCGCCTGCGCGGCGCCGTCCACCGCCAGCAGCGCGCGCGCATGGCCCATGTCGAGCTGGCCATTGGCGAGCATCTCCTGGACAGGCGCGGCGAGGTGCAACAGCCGCAGCAGATTGCTGGTGGCACTGCGCGAGCGTCCGATGGCGCTTGCCGCCTGCTCGTGCGTGAAGTCGAACTCACGGATCAGCCGTGCCACGCCCTGCGCTTCTTCCAGCGGATTGAGGTCTTCGCGCTGGATGTTCTCGATCAGCGCCATCGCCAGCGCGGCTTCGTTGGGCACGTCCTTGACCAGCACGGGAACTTCGTCCAAGCCCGCCATCTGCGCGGCGCGGAAGCGCCGCTCGCCGGCGATGATTTCGTAATCGCCGCCGCCCACCGGCCGCACCAGGATCGGCTGCATCACGCCTTGTGCCTTGATCGAGTCGGCGAGCTCGGCCAGCGCTTCGGTGTTCATCCGCGTGCGCGGCTGGTACTTGCCGGGGCGCAGCCGCGCCACCGGCAGCGCGTTGGGAGCGCCGGCGGGAGTGGCCGGCGCATCGCCGCCGAGCAGCGCATCGAGTCCACGGCCGAGTCCACGGGCTTTTTTCATAGCGTGTGCACGCGGTCGATCATCTCGGCGCCGAATTGGATGTAGGCCTGCGCGCCTTTGCTGGCGCGGTCGTAGGCAATGCCCGGCAGGCCGTAGCTCGGCGCTTCGGCCAGCCGCACGTTGCGCGGGATGATGGTGGCAAACACCTTGTCGCCGAACTTGGCGACCAGCTGCTCGGAGACCTGCTGTTGCAGGGTCATGCGCGGGTCGAACATCACCCGCAGCAGCCCGATGATGCGCAGGTCCGGGTTGAGGTTCGCCGCCACGCGCTTGATGGTGTTGACGAGATCGGCCAGCCCTTCGAGCGCGAAGTACTCGCACTGCATCGGGATGATCACGCCATGCGCAGCGCACAGGCCGTTCAAGGTGAGCAGCGACAGCGACGGCGGGCAGTCGATCAGCACGAAGTCGTAGTCGGCATCGACGACGGCCAGCGCCTGCTTGAGCCGCGTTTCGCGGTCGTCGATGTCCACCAACTCCAGTTCGGCGCCGGCCAGATCGCGGTTGGCACCCAACAGGTCGAAGCCGCCCTGCTCAGAGCGCACTGCCGCTTGGCGCGCGGCGACCATGCCAAGCAACACTTGATATACGGAGCATGTGAGCGCCCGCTTATCGACACCGCTGCCCATCGTTGCGTTGCCCTGCGGGTCGAGATCGACCAGCAGCACCCGCTTGCCGTGTGCGGCGATGCCGGCGGCCAGGTTGACGCTGGTGGTCGTCTTGCCAACCCCGCCTTTCTGGTTGGCGATGCAGAAGATGCGCGCCATGGTCAGGATTGCGTGTCCAGGCGCAGGCCAAAAGCCACCAGCACGACGCCAGCCGCGCAGCGTAGCGCGTCGGCGAGCCGGCGGTGCGCGCGGACGCGGGCGGCCACCAAATCCGCAAACGCGCATAGCAGCAGGCAGTAGACGACCGTAACGACGGCGATGGTGATCGCCATCGCCGCGAAGGTCGTGAGCCCACGATGCGTGGCGGGGTCGATGAACAACGGAAAGAAGGCCATGTAGAAGACAATGGCCTTGGGGTTCAGCAGCGTGATGAGTAGGGCTTGCCGGAAGCAGTGGCCCACCTGCATCGGGATCGGCCCCGCGGCCGCACCGCGCGTGAACGCCAGCCGCAACCCAACCCAGCACAGGTAGGCCGCGCCGGCGTACTGCAACGCCTGGAAGAGCGCCGGGTTGGCCTTGAGCACCGCCGCCACGCCCGCAGCGGCCAGCCACATCAACACCTGGTCGCCAGCGATCAGGCCAAAGGTCGCGGCCGCACCCGCGCGCAAGCCGCCCTTGCCGGTGGCGGTGAGCAGCGCAAACGTGCCCGGCCCCGGGATCATCAGGAACACGAGCACGGCGGCGACAAAGTCGCCGAAGACGGTGATGCTGAGCATAACGAGCGATCCAGTGGGCGGTCGCGCAGTCTACTTCTGCGGCTTGTCCGCCAACGTGCCCTGCGGCGTCTTGCGCAGCCGTTGCGGGTCGTAGCCAAGCTTTTCGATCTGCGCGACCAGCGCCGTGTAGGTCTCCGCCGACACTTGCGGTGTGCGCGACAGCACCCACAAGTACTCGCGCGTCGGGTGGCCGACCACGGCGTAGCTGTAGTCGGGCGCCAGCACGATCACCCAATAGTCGGCCCAGAGCGGCAACCAGTTGAGCCAGCCCGGCAGGAAAGACACCTCCAGCTTGGCGTTGGTCTGCGGATCGACCACGCGCGCCACCCCCTCCACCATGTCGAAGTCGCCGTCGGCGCGGCGGCAACGGTTGATCACCGCGATGCGGCCGTCGTCGCGGCGTGAGTATTCGGCCGTAACGTCGCCGGCGCACTGCTCCTGGAAGCGATGCGGCAGGCGCGCGATCTCGTACCAGCGGCCGGCATAGCGTTCCAGATCGACCTTGGGCACGACCGGCAGGTCGGCGGCCTGGGCCAGGGAGGCGACGAAAAAGGCGAGCGCGAGCAGCGTTCTCATGATGTCCGTTGCAGGATGAGGAGCCGGCGCTCGGCGTCGAGCCCCGGCACGGTGAGAGGGATGTCTTCGGCGACACGGATCCCCGCGGGCAGACCGGCCAACTCGCCGTCCACTGCCGGGCCCTTCATTGCCGCCCAGAAGCCGCGGGGGGCGAGCAGGCGGTCGGTCAGCGCGACGAAGTCGCCGAGCGCGGCAAAGGCGCGGCTCACGATGACGTCGAAAGGTTGTGCCGGCCGATAGTCCTCGACGCGACTCTGTACAACCTCGACATTAGCGAGCCCCAACTCGACCTTGGCCTGAAGCAGGAACGCAGCCTTCTTGCCGACCTTGTCCAGCAGCGTAACGCGCAGCGACGGGGCGGTAATCGCCAGCGGGATACCGGGCAATCCGCCACCGCTGCCAACGTCGATGACGCTGGCCTCTTGTCGGTCAAGTTTTCTAAACAGATGCGTCACGATGGACAAAGAATCCAGCAGATGATGCGTCAAGACATCTGAAGCCGCGTCGATGGCTGTCAGGTTGTAGACCGTGTTCCAGCGCTGCAATAGTCCGGCATAGCTCGCGAGCTGGCCGGCCTGCTCGGCCGACAACTCGACCCCGAGCGCTCTGGCGCCGGTCGCGACTTCGGCTGCGGTCATCAGGCCGCAAGCCGCGCGGCCGCGCCGGCGCGGTTGTGGCGCCTGATGTAGACGAGCAGCAGCGACACCGCCGCCGGCGTAACGCCCGAAATCCGCGAGGCCTGGCCGATGGTCTCCGGCCGTTGCGCCTTGAGCTTTTGCCGTACTTCGATCGACAGCCCGCGCACCGCGTCGTAGTCCAGGTCGAGCGGGATGCGGGTGGTTTCGGCGTGCTCGTGCTTGCCGACTTCTTCGCGCTGGCGCTCGATGTAGCCGGCGTACTTGATCTGGATTTTGACCTGCTCGGAAATTTGCGGCTCGGCGAGCGCTGCATCGGCGGCGGCGCCCACTGCCACGCCGTCCGCCAGCCGCAGAGTTCGCAGCGCGGCGTACTCGACTTCGGGCCGGCGCAACAAGTCGGCCAGCGTGTGCTCGCGCTCAATCGGCTTGCCCAGCACGCGCTGCGCTTCGTCGGCGGCCAGCACGCGCGGGTTGACCCAGGTGGACTTCAGTCGCTCGATCTCGCGCGCCACCGCGTCGCGCTTGCGGCAGTAGGCTTCCCAGCGTGAGTCGTCTACGCAGCCTAGCGAGCGACCGGCCTCGGTCAGCCGCAGGTCGGCGTTGTCTTCGCGCAGGCTCAGCCGGTACTCGGCCCGGCTGGTGAACATCCGGTACGGCTCGGTCACGCCGCGGGTGATCAGGTCGTCCACCAGCACGCCCAGGTAAGCCTGGTCGCGCCGCGGCGACCAGGGCGCCCTGCCCTGCACTTGCAGCGCGGCGTTGATGCCGGCGAGCAGTCCCTGGGCCGCCGCTTCTTCGTAGCCGGTGGTGCCGTTGATCTGGCCGGCGAAGAACAGGCCCGCGATCGCCTTGGTTTCGAGCGAGGACTTCAGCGCGCGCGGATCGAAGCAGTCGTACTCGATCGCATAGCCGGGCCGCAGGATGTGGGCGTTTTCCAGCCCGCGCATCGAGCGGACGATCTGCACCTGCACGTCGAACGGCAGACTGGTGGAGATGCCGTTCGGGTAGAACTCGTGGGTCGTCAGCCCTTCCGGCTCCAGAAAGATCTGGTGGCTCGCCTTGTCGGCAAAGCGATGTACCTTGTCTTCGATCGACGGGCAGTAGCGCGGGCCCACACCTTCGATCACGCCGGAGTACATCGGACTGCGGTCGAGGTTGGCGCGGATGACTTCGTGGGTGCGCTCGTTGGTGTGCGTGATCCAGCAGGGCACTTGCCGCGGATGCAGATCTGCGCGGCCAAGGAAGGAGAACACCGGGATCGGGTCCAGGTCGCCCGGTTGCTCTTGCAGTCCCGCAAAGTCGATCGTGCGGCCGTCGATGCGCGGCGGCGTGCCCGTCTTCAGCCGCCCCTGCGGCAACCGCAAATCTCGCAGCCGCGCGGCGAGCGAGATCGACGGCGGGTCGCCGGCGCGCCCGGCGGAGTGGTTCTGCAGGCCAATATGGATCAGACCATTCAGGAAGGTACCCGCGGTGAGCACCACCGCGCGCGCCCGGAAGCGCAACCCGGCCTGAGTGACCGCGCCGACGACCCGGTCGCCTTCGACCATCAGGTCATCGACAGCCTGCTGGAACAGCCACAGATCAGGCTGGTTCTCCAGCCGGCCGCGGATCGCCTGCTTGTATAGCAGCCGGTCGGCCTGGGCGCGCGTGGCGCGCACCGCCGGCCCCTTGGAACTGTTGAGGATGCGAAACTGGATGCCCGCTTCGTCGGTGGCGGCGGCCATCGCGCCGCCCAGCGCATCGACCTCCTTGACCAGATGGCCCTTGCCGATCCCGCCGATCGAGGGGTTGCACGACATCTGCCCCAGCGTCTCGATGTTGTGCGTCAGCAGCAGCGTGCGTGAGCCCATCCGCGCGGAGGCGAGCGCAGCCTCGGTGCCGGCGTGGCCGCCACCGATCACGATCACGTCGAATTCGCCCGGGTAGTCCATGGATACCAACCGCCGCTGCGCTGCGGGGCGCGAAGTATAAGGTCGCGCCCGATGTTTCACGTGAAACGTCGCCAGCCCGCGCGTTTCACGTGAAACATCGGGCGGCCACGACGACCGGTCAGTTGGCGAACTCGGGCGCGGCCGCAGTGCCGCGCACGCTCAGAGCCAACGGGGCTTGGCCGCGAACGCCGCCGAGAATCACCCGCAGCCGCCCGTCCAGGCCATGGTCGGGCGCCATTTCCACTGCGCCCTGAACGCGCATGGCACCCGCCCGCCCCTCGATGTCGCGCACGCCGACCCCCGCGCGGTCGGCCACCAATAACGCGCTCAATTCGGAGAAGCGCGTGGCGCCGCTGCCGCGTGCGTTGACCGCAGCGCCGCGATGCATGGCGGCGAACCCGAGGTTGACGCCATCGATCATCGCCCGCTCGACCGTCACGGGGCCGAGCGCGATGCCGTTTTGCAGGGCCAAGTCCAGGCTCTCGCCACGCCCCGCAGCGACGATCCCGGCGCTCGCCACGCCGACGACCATCGGCGAACGCCCAGACCGCTCGGTGCCCTTGGCGGCGAGGGACTCGAGCAGCAAGCCCACGTCGATCCGGGCCGCGCTGGCACGCAGTGCGAAGACCGACTCCACATCGCGCGCCGCCACCGCCGCGCCATAGACCGCCCCGCCGAAGGCTTGCGCCTGGAACGTCTCGAGGACGACGGCCGTCGCCGCAAACTGCCCGTTGGCGGCAACCGCATCCCAGACCACCGCCGGGCCGACCGGCGAGGCCCAGTTGCGCGCCTGCAGATCGAAGCGGCTCCAACCGTCGCCCGGCGCGCCCGGTTCTATCCGCAGGCGCATCGACCCGGCACTGCCGACTTCGCTCAGATCGAAACGCGAGAAACGACCCTCGATGCGATGACTCTCCAGCCGATACCGCCGCGGCAGCAACACCGCGTCTTCGATCTGCAAGGCTTCAACCACGACGGTCGCGACGAACATCGGCAACTCCGCCGCGCGGGAGTGCAAACCGTCCAGAAGCGCCGCCGCATGTGGCAGCGACAGCGTGGCCGACGGCACGCGAACGATGCCGAAACTCCACGGCTCCCCCGGCGCCAGGCCGACAAGCATCTGCCGCAGATCGACCTCCAGCGCCAACTCCGGAAGCACGGGCGCGCCGCCTGCGCGCACGCCATGGATGCGTAATCCCGGCATCGGCACCAACCGGAGTTCGGTCGAGTCGACGGTCACCGCCTGCCCGAACACGGTCGATAAGTTCCTTTCCACCTGCCGCGGCGAGATCGCCACGCTAGCCAGCCAAATTGCAGCGACTACGCCGACGCCCAAAATGACGACCGCCGCCACTCCAAACCCGATGGCGAGCCGTCTGAAACGTCGGCCTGGCGGGGCTACTTCGGGTGGCCGCACCTCGAGCGACGGTTCCGCGGCTTTCCCTTCGCAGGTCGTCCTGGCCACACTGGTGCGCAGCACCGGGGGCTCAGATCCACCTGAAAGCGAGTAAACGCTCTCTTCAAGATCATTTGCCAGTAATGGCGCGACTGGCACGGTCGGCTCAATGCACGGCAGTTGCGCCAGATCCGCCTCGACGAGGCCAAGCTCCACCAGACGGCGCAGCGCACGGTCGAAACGCCGATCGTCGATCGACCTCAGTTGCGCGCGAACTTCCTTCAGCGAGCGGCGGCCATCGACGAGGATCAGGATCAGCCGCTCCGCCCGCGACAGTCCTCGCTCGCTTTGCTGTAGCTCCAAGGCCCCGGCCGCGGTGCGTCGGGGCGCGCGCGGGGAGCCGCTCATGACGTCCAAGCCCTCGCGCCGAGGCGTTCGTGCCAAAGCAGGCGAGCCCGGCTCATCGCTCGCCTCACGCCGACGCCTCCAGCAACTGACGGTAATCCGCGGCCGTCGCCGCGCGCGGATTGCTCGCGTGGCAGTGATCTTGCAGCGCGTGCGAGATCACCGCCTCGAACGTTTCCGCGCCGATCCCCATGGCCGAAAGCCCAGACGGCAAGCCGATCCGCGCCGTCGGCACAGCCGAACACCACCGCCACCGCGCGCACCTTGTCCGGCACCGCCGCCTCGTTGAACTTCACCACCTCCGGCAGCAGCACGGCGTTCAAGGTCCCGTGGTGTGGGTTGACCGGCAACTCGCCCAGCGCGTGCGACAGCGAGTGCACCGCACCCAGGCCCTTCTGGAACGCGAGCGCGCCCTGCATCGACGAAGACATCATCTGCCAGCGCGCCTCGCGGTCGCCGCCGTCGGCCACCGCTCGCTCGATGTGCGCCACCGCGCGGCGCAGCCCATCGAGCGCGATCGCATCGGCCACCGGATTGATCGCCTTGCTCAGATAAGTCTCGATGCAATGCGCGACCGCATCCATGCCGGTCGCCGCGGTGAGCTTCGGCGGCAGGCCGAAGGTCAGATCCGGGTCGAGGATCGCCGCACGCGGCACCAGGTGCCAGGAGTGGAAGCCGAGCTTGCGCCCGTCGTTGAGGATGACGATTGCGCCGCGCGCGACCTCGCTGCCGGTGCCGGCCGTGGTCGGGATCGCAATCAGCGGCGCCACCTGCGCGGTGATGCGCAGGCTGCCGCCAAGAATCGTTGCGTAGTGCGCCAGCGGCTCAGGGTGCGTCGCACGGATCGCCACGCCCTTGGCCAAGTCGATCGACGAGCCGCCGCCCAGCGCGATCAGCCCATCGGCCCCGTGCGCGCGATACGCCGCGACCGCCTGCTCGACCGCCGCCTCGGTGGGGTTGGACGGCGTGCCGTCGAACATGGCTGCCGGCAAATCGCCCAGCGCCTCCTGCAAGCGCGCCAGCAGCCCGGCCGCGACCACGCCGCGGTCGGTGCACACCAGCGGCCGGCGAATGCCCACCCGCTCGCACTCCGCGCGCACGAGCCGGATCGCGCCGAAGTCGAACTGCACTTGCGTGATGTAGTTAAGCGTGGCCACGGTGCGTTTGTCCCAATGCTGCCGCCAGCGGAAGTCGCAGGCGCATCCAAACGGTGGCGGAACTGTAACGGACGAGCGCGCCCGCGGCTACGCGGCTTGCCGCGCAGCCAAGCCGAGGCGCGCCGCCCCCCGCCCCGACTCACCTCGCTTGCCGCTAATCACGCGTGGCGTTACTATGCATCATGGCGATCAAGACGTTCAAGTGCTCCGAAACGGAGGCGCTGTTCGCCTTGAAGCGGGTAGCACGCTTCGCCAACATCGAACGCCCGGCCCTGCGCAAGCTCAAGCAACTGGGCCTCGCGCGTGGCTTGGACGATTTGCGTGCGCCGCCCGCGAACCGTCTGGAGCCGCTCAAAGGCGATCGCCTCGGCCAATGGAGCATCTGCGTCAACGACCAGTTCCGCGTCTGCTTTCGCTGGACCGGCAGCGATGCCGAGGACGTTGAGATCGTCGACTATCACTAGGACCGCGAACGATGAGCAAGCGCCTGAAACCCGTATCGCCCGGCGAGATGCTCGCCGAGGAATTTCTCAAGCCGCTCGGCATGAGCAACTATCGGCTGGCCAAGGAGATCGGCGTGCCCGCCCAGCGCATCGGCGAGATCGTCGCCGGCAAGCGCGCAATCACTGCCGACACCGACCTGCGGCTGTGCCGCTTCTTCGGGCTATCGGATGGCTGGTGGCTGCGCCTGCAAGCCGACCACGACACGGCGCTGGCGAAGACGGCGCTCTCCAGGGCGCTGGCGAAGATCAAGCCGTGGCAGGATCAACAAGAAACAGCGATCGTGGCGCATTGAGCGCTCGGAATCCCTTCATCGTCTTTGCCGATCAGACTCGACGATCAGGGCTCAAGGCCCCACGCCCTCGATCCGCGACCCATCGCGACTAACGGCGCACGAAGAACAGTCACGGACAGACCAACCAGGAGGAGAACGATGGCAGCCAACGCTCTGCCGAAGAACGCGAAGTCGGACAAGAATCAATCGGCCGGGGTCGTTCATCCCGCGATGGCGACGTTTGCTGAGTACCAGGCAATGGTGGAGCGCACCAACGAACGCCCTTCGCGGGCAGTTTCCCTGATGGGCCTCGTCGGAGAAGTTGGTGATCTTCACAGCATGATGAAGAAGCTGTTGCTTCAGAAGGACAATCCGGCCTTCCGCACAGAGCTGCGCGAGGAATTCGGTGACTTGCTGTGGTACCTCACAAGTCTCGCATCTCTGTACGACATTCCGCTGGCGGAAATCGCCCGGGCCAATGCAGAAAAAGCCGAGTCGCTCTACACAAAGGGAGGCGTGAACGTCTTCGACGGGAACTTCCCTGCTGACGAACGGCTGCCTCGGCGGTTTGTCGTGAACTTCTACGAAAAGCCGCTCGAGCGCAGCCTTTACGTCAAGGTCTCCGTCAATGATATCGTAATCGGCGATGCGCTAACCGACAATTCGCATGAAGACGACGGCTATCGCTATCACGATGTTTTCCACCTTGCGTATGCGGCGGTCCTAGGTTGGTCTCCGGTGTGTCGAGCGCTGCTGAAGTGCAAACGCAAGTCGGACGTCAAGACTGATGAAGTGGAAGATGGGGCGCGTGTAGCCATTATTGAAGAGGCGATATCCATCCTCGTCTTCAATCAGGCAGAGGAGCGAGGTTGGTATGTTGACCGGACTTCTATAGATATCGGTCTGCTGAAGACAATCCGTCGTATGTGTACAGGCTTGGAAGTGCGAGCGAGCACGGCGAAGCAATGGCAGGAAGCCATATCCCAAGGATACGCTGCGTTCAGGGAACTCGAGAGAAACAGCGGGGGCGATGTCACCGTCGACCTCGACAGGCAACGCATCGCCTATAGGGATCCAACCGCCAGCAGGGGGCGTCGAGCATGAGCATTCATGCCATCGAGAGTGATTCGACGCTTGAAGCATGGCGCGCGGGCTGCACTCTCTTACTTGCTTCCGGAGGCAAGGCTAGCAACCTGATGACCACGATCCTTCGTCCTTGTATGGTGGACGACCGTTGGCTAGAGCAGCATTCACCGGTTCGCTACAAGGCGGGGGCCGACGATGCGCGCGATGTGGCGAACACCCTGTTTCCACAGCGGACCTACGAGCGCGCAGCCAGCCGAGCAGACTTCTTGTTCTGGTTGAGTATTTCCCCGACAGTCGGGTCTTCTGGCGCGGTGCAGTTTAGGCGGTCAGTGCGGCGGCGGTTTCCTCCTTTCGGGCGATGGTCGGCGGCTCGGCCGGCCCGGTGAAGTCCAGATTTGGCAGCGCATCGAGCTTCAGCGCTGCCCGCAGCGCCGCCGCCGGTGTCTGGCCGTTCAGGCGGTAGCCCTGGTGACTGCGCTCGGTGTTGTAGTAGCGCATGAACTCGTCCAGGTCGCGC
>JAJTHJ010000376.1 GCA_021298875.1 Burkholderiales bacterium
AGCAGCACGCTGCGCTCGCCGGGCGCCTGCGGGCGCGGCGGGGCGGCCACCGGCGGCGGCTCGGCGGCGAAGTCCAGCGCCAACTGGCGGGCGTCGAGGCGCGCAGCCGTCATTTACGTTTCGACCCGGCGCAAGGGTTCATACGGGCCGCTGTAGCGGTGCGGCGCCAGGCGGCGCATCTCGGTTTCGATCCAGCCTTCCACCGCGGCGGCGACTTGGTCGGAACTCTTGCCGCGCGGGTCGATCGGCGGGCCGATGGAAATCGTGATCTCGCCCGGCGTCTTGACAAAGCGGTCGCGCGGCCAGCACTCGCCGGAGTTGTGCGCCACCGGAATCACCACGGTGCCGGTGCGCACCGCCAACCGCGCGCCGCCCGTTTTGTAGCGCTTGGTCGAGCCGGGCACGGTGCGCGTGCCTTCCGGAAAGATGCCGATCCACCAGCCGTCGCGCAGGTGCTCCTCGCCCTGCTTGACCACCTGCTCGAAGGCATCCTGCCCGCGGCTGCGGTCGATGTTGATCATGCCCAGCACCGCCATGCCCCAGCCAAAGAATGGCAGGTAATGCAGCTCGCGCTTGTAGACGAAGGACAGGCGCTGCGGCATGTAGGTGGCGAGCCACAGCGTCTCCCACGCCGACTGGTGCTTGGCGAGCACGATCGCCGGGCCGCTGGGCAGGTGGTGCCAACCCTGCACCTTCCAGCGGATGCCGAGGATCGTGCGCGCACCCCAGATCGCCCAGCCGGTCCAGAGTTGCGCGAGCTTGTAGCGGAAAGTCTGCGGCGTGAGCCGCGAGGCGACCACCACCACCGACCACGGCGCGATCGTGACGGTCATCAGCGTCACGTAAAACGCCGTGCGCAGCCAGGCGGTCATCGCGCGCGGTGCTCCAGCGGTGTCGACAGTGGCGAGGACAACGCCTTCGCCGGCGGTCTTCCCTCACCCGGCGCTTCGCGCGTGCCGCAGCCGCGCGCTGGCAGGCGCGCATCGCTCCAGCGGCGCAAAGCTGCCGCTCTGCGAAACCCCGCTTTCGCCCCGAGGGGAGAGGGTTTCAAAGCCCCTCTCCCTCCGGGAGAGGGGTTGGGGTGAGGGAGGAACGCCGCGAGCGAAGCCGGAGCGAGCAACACGGTGAGATCACCCGGCGGCAAGCAGCGACAAATCGGCCACGCGGTTCATCGTCGCGCGCAGCCGCGCGAGCAGAGCGAGGCGGTTGTTGCGCAGCGCCTCGTCCTCGACGTTGACCATCACGTCGTCGAAGAACGCATCGACCGGCGCCTTCAGCGGCGCCAGCGCGGTGAGGCCCGCCTCGTATTCGCCGGCGGCATAGTGCTGCTCGGCCACCGGAGCCAGTTGTTCGTAGGCTTCGAAGAGCGCCCGCTCCGCCGGTTCGAACAGCAGCGCGGGATCGACGCTCTCGGTACCCCCGGCCGCCGACTTCTTCAGGATGTTGCCGATCCGCTTGTTGGCCGCGGCGAGGCTCGCCGCTTCCGGCAACTGCATGAAGGTGCGCACGGCCGCAAGTTGTTGCGGAACCAGGTCGATCCGTTGCGGTGCAAGCGCCAGCACGGACTCGACTTCGTTGGCCGTGCAGCCCTGCTCGCGCAGCAGGCCGCGCAGGCGCTCGAAGAAGAACTCCGCCAAAGCGGTGCGAACTTCCAGTCCTATGGTTCTACCCACCATTAGCGTCGGACTGCCGAGCACGATACCGCGCGACAGTCCGACCTTCTTGGCATACTCCGCCTTCGCAGCTTCCTTCACAGTCTGTTGTTCAGACAAGATCCTTGCTGCCGCTAACTGTGGTCCCGTGCTTTCGTGCCCGCCAGCGGCAAAATCTATGCACTTGCTAAGTTCTAGCGGAAGCCGCTGTTCGAGCAACATCCGCAGCACCCCCAACGCATGCCGCCGCAGCGCATACGGGTCCTTCTCGCCGGTCGGCCGCTCGCCGATGCCAAACAGACCGACCAGCGTTTCCAACTTGTCCGCCAGTGCCACGCAGGTCGCCACCGGTGTGGCCGGCGGCGCGTCGCCGGCAAAGCGCGGGCGGTAGTGCTGCTCGATCGCGTCGGCCACGTCGGGCGCTTCGCCGTCGTGCAGCGCGTAGTAGCGGCCCATGATCCCTTGCAGTTCGGGGAACTCGCCCACCATCAGCGTGCGCAGATCGGCCTTGGCCAGGCGCGCGGCGCGCTCGACGTGGGTCGGGTTGGCGCCGATTTCCTTCGCAATCTGCACCGCGATGCCGACGATCCGCTCCACCCGCTCCAGTTGCGAGCCGAGCTTGTTGTGGTAGACGACGTTGGCCAGCCCCGGGATGCGCGCTTCCAGCGGCTCTTTGCGGTCCTGGTCGTAGAAGAATTTGGCGTCCGCCAGCCGCGCCCGCACCACGCGCGCGTTGCCGTCGATGATTGCGCTCGGGTCGTCCGTCTCAAGGTGCGACACCAGCAAGAAGCGGTTGATGAGCCGCCCGTCGCGGTCGCGTAGCGCGAAGTACTTCTGGTTCTGCTGCATCGTCAGGATCAGGCACTCGGCCGGCACCGCGAGGAACTCTTCCTCGAAGCCGCTGGCGTAGACGACCGGCCATTCGGTCAGCGCCGTCACCTCATCGAGCAACTCGTCGGGCGCTATCGGCGTGGCGTTCAACTCCGCCGCCGCGGCAGCAAGCAGCGCTTCGATCCGCGCGCGCCGTTCGGCAAACGACGGGATCATCTTGCCTTCGCGCTCCATCTGCTCGGCATAAGTGGCGGCGGAGTGGATCGCCAGTTCGCCCGGCGCCATGAAGCGGTGGCCGAAGGTCTTGGTGCCGGCTTCCAGCCCGAGCGCCCGCACCGGCACCACGCCGTGCCCGTGCAGCGCCACCAGCCGATGCGCCGGACGCACGAACTGCACGGTGGTCGCGCCGTCGGCCAACTGGTAGCTCATCACCTTGGGGATCGGCAGCTTGGCGAGCGCTTCGTCCAACGCCGCCTGCAAAGCTCCCACCAGGGTCTCGCCGGGCCGGGTGCCTTCGTAGAACAGCACGTCTTGCTTGCCGTCGCTCTCGCGCGTCAGGGCGCCGGGGTCGATCTCGCCGCGGCCGAGCGTGGCGAGCTTTTTCAGCAGTGCCGCGGTGGCGTTGCCGAGCTTGTCCAGCCCGATCGCCACCGGCAACAGCTTCTGGCGGAAGGGCTCGTCGGCCGAGCGCCCCGCCACGTGCGTGATCCGAACCGCCAGCCGGCGCGGCGCGCCGAACGTGATGACTTCGCTGTCGGCGGCGAGAAACTTGCGCGCGCGCAGGCCGTCGGCGATGCCTTGGGCAAACGCTTCCGAAAGCGTCTTCAGCGCCTTCGGCGGCAGTTCTTCGGTGTGCAGTTCGACCAGCAGCGAGGTCGTCATGAAGCCTTGTCCTTGCGGTGAGCGAGGCCGGTGCGGCGCTTGCCGGAGTTGTAGGCGAGCAGCCGATCCCAATCGATCACGCCGTCGTCGCAGAAGCGCTCGACGAAGGCCGCGGTGAAGGTGTTGAGCTTGGCCGCATACATCGCTTGCAACTCGTCGTTGCGTTCGCGCGCGCGGTGGCCGATGGGTTCGATCAAGTCGCGGTACAACGACTCGGAGCCGCCCGAAAGCAACTCCCAGAAACGCTGGCCGCACAACTTGAGATGGGTTCCTTTGTCCGGCGTATCGTCGGTGCCGTAGCAGCAGCCTTCGACGCACTCGATCTTCAGTTCGCGCGAGCCGCCCGAGGCGCGCAGCGTCTCGACCGCCTCGCGGAACCTCTCGACCAGATTCTCGATCTGCCCGGCGTTGCCCCAGTTGGGCCCGGATGTGATGCTGACGAGGTACTTCGTGCGCCCCCGCTCGAATTCCAGATCGATGCCCTTGACCGCTGACTTTCTCCCGCCGAGCGTTTGGGCGCAGACGTGAATCGCCACCTTCTCCATGAAGTTGCCGAACACGGTTTCTTCGCCGCTGGATACGGTGGCATCGAGCGCCGCGCGGATAAAGTCGTGCGCGGTATCCGTCGCCTTCGCTCGGAACAGATAAGGGTTCTTGCGAAGCAGCACATCGTCGACCGTCAGCCGTTCGAGCTTGCGCCGCTTCTTGTCGTGATAGTCGGGGCCGATCCGCTCGTGGATGAAGCGGGCGGTGTCCGCGAGGTCAAGCGGTGGCATAGCGAATCACCCCAGCCGTTGCGTCGCGCGGATAGTCGCGCCGCACGATGCCCAACGCCTGCGCGGCCACCGCGCAGTAGTCCTCGACGATCTCGATCCCGATCGCGTCACGCATCAGCGCGGCGCCGGCCATCAGTGTGGTGCCCGAGCCGGCAAACGGGTCGAGCACCGTGTCGCCCGGCCGCGTGAAGAGGCGAATGAACCAGCGCGGCAGTTCGACCGGAAAGGCCGCGCTGTGCCCCTTGTTGGAGCACTCGGTCGGTAGATGGAGCACGTTGGTCGGGTATGCCAGTTCGCGGCCGACCCAGTTTTCGATCCGCTTGCCGAAGCCGCTGCCCACCTTGGACTCGTCGCGCGTGCGGTCGGTGGCCGAGAGTTTCGCCAGCCGCGCGTGGCGCCAGTCGCCCATTGGCACCATGACTTCGTCCTGGTACATCGCAAAGTGCCGTTCGCGGGTGAAGTGCAGGCAGCGCTCCCAGGCGTCGCGGAAGCGGTTGGGCCATTTTCCGGGGTAGCAGTTGCGTTTGTGCCAGACGTACTCCTCGGTCCAGCGCCAACCCTGCTGGCGCAGCGCGAGGATCAGCTCCAGCACGTAGGTATGGCGCTCGCCGTCCACCACGCGCTCCTTGATGTTGAGCACGAAGGAGCCGGTCGGCCGCAAGACACGCTTCAACTCCGCCGCGATCGGCAGGAACCACGCGACGTACTCGTCGGGCGCGATGCCGCCATAGGTGTTCTTGCGCTGGTCGGCGTAGGGCGGGGAGGTTACGATCAGATCGACCGATTCCGCCGGCACCAGCGCCAGCGCGGCGCGACAATCACCTTGCAGCAGCGTCAGCCGCGGCCCGAGTAGCGCCGGCTGCACCGGGCGCGCCAGCGGCGGCGCTTCGGTGACGGCCGCGCTCACGCGGCCTCTCGCTGCGCCGCCGCGCCCAGCATCGGAAAGCCCAGCCGCTCGCGCGACTCGTAGTAGCTCTTGGCCACCGCCCGGGCGAGCGCGCGGATGCGGCCGATGTAGGCGGCGCGCTCGGTCACGCTGATGGCGCCGCGCGCGTCGAGCAGGTTGAAGGTGTGGCTGCACTTCAACACCATCTCGTAGGCGGGTAGCGCAAGTTTGGCCTCCATCAGCCGCTTGGCCTCAGCCTCAAAGAGGCCAAACTGGCCGAGCAGCACCTGCGCGTCGCTCGCCTCGACGTTGTACTTGCTCTGCTCGACCTCGTTCTGGTGGCACACGTCGCCGTAGGTCAGCGTCTTTTCCACGCCGCGGTCGCGCCAGCGGGTGTAGACGAGGTCGAACACGTTGTCGCAGTCTTGCAGGTACATCGTCAGCCGTTCCAGCCCGTAGGTGATCTCGCCGGTGATCGGCTTGCACTCCAGCCCGCCCACCTGCTGGAAGTAGGTGAACTGGGTGATCTCCATGCCGTTCATCCACACCTCCCAGCCCAGGCCCCAGCAGCCCAGCGTGGGGTTCTCCCAGTTGTCCTCGACGAAGCGGATGTCGTTCTTGCGCGTGTCGATGCCCAGCGCGTGCAGCGAGCCGATGTAGCGCTCGACGATGTCCAGCGGCGAGGGCTTGAGCACCACCTGGTACTGATGGTGCTGGTGCAGGCGGTTGGGGTTCTCGCCGTAACGCGCGTCCTTGGGCCGGCGCGACGGCTGCACGTAGGCGGCGCGCCACGGCTCCGGCCCGAGCGCGCGCAAGAAAGTGGCCGTGTGCGAGGTACCGGCGCCGACCTCCATGTCGATCGGTTGCAGCAGCGCGCAGCCCTGCCGGTTCCAGTAGGTTTGCAGGCGCAGGATGACTTCTTGGAAGGTGATCATGGAGCGAGATTGCGTAGGCTGTCGGTGCTGCCCGACTTGCGTGGCGCCAGCGCCCCCACCCCGGCCCTCCCCCGCAGGCGGGGGAGGGAGAAAACCCCCTCCCCTGCGAAGCGGGGGAGGGCTGGGGTGGGGGCGCGGCGCAACGAGGCGTTGCAACTCCGGCGTCGGCCACCAGTGAAATTCGCGGCGATTCTACGGGCGCCCCCGCCGCCCGGCCGCAATGCCCGCGACCGCCAGCACGACGAACAACGCGAGCGCCGGCGCATCGCCCCAGCGCAGGTAGGGCGTCAGGCCCGCGTAACCCTGCACCTCGTGCGCTAGCACGGCTTCGGTGACGAACGGCAACTCGGCGACCACGTTGCCGCGCGCGTCGACGACCGCGGTCGCGCCGCTGTTGGTCGCGCGCAGCATCGGCCGGC
>JAJTHJ010000039.1 GCA_021298875.1 Burkholderiales bacterium
CAGGCGAGCAGGAAGAAAAGCAGCAGCCCCTGGTACACGCCAGTCAACGAGGACGGCAAGCCGAGCCGCGATTGCGACAACTCGCCGCCCACATAGAAGAGCGCCATCAACACGCCGGCCGCCACCACGCCGAGCGGATGCAACCGGCCCACGAACGCGACGATGATCGCCGCAAAACCGTAGCCGGGCGAGATCGAAGGC
Source organism: Burkholderiales bacterium (assembly GCA_021298875.1). Lineage (GTDB taxonomy): Bacteria > Pseudomonadota > Gammaproteobacteria > Burkholderiales > Burkholderiaceae_F > JAJTHJ01. Next base: position 202 of record JAJTHJ010000039.1, read on the forward strand.
GTCAACTGCCCGACCGGCCCGGCCGCTTCGGCGGCACCGGCGATGCCGGCCAGCGCGCCAGAGACGAGCAGCGTGAACCAGAGAATCTGCCGTTGCGAGAAGCCCGCGTAACGCGCCGCCAGCGGCGCCAACCCGGCCACCTTCAACTGAAAGCCGATGAAGCCGCGCGCCAGCAGCAACCACGCGACCACGGCCGCCAGCAGCGACAGCCCAAACCCCAGGTGCAGCCGCGTGCCTTCCAGCAGCAGCGGCATCCGCGCCGCCCGCTCGAAGAGCGCGCTTTGCGGGAAGCCCATCCCCGCCGGGTCGCGCCACGGCCCGTGCACCATGTACGAGAGCAGCAGCTGCGCCACGTACACCAGCATCAGGCTGACCAGGATTTCGTTGGCGTTGAAGCGATCCTTCAACCACGCGGTGATCGCCGCCCAAGCCATGCCGCCGAGTGCGGCCGCCACCAGCACGGCAACCACCATCTCGCCACCGCTGGCGCGGGTGGCGAGCAGCGCGACGCCGCCGCCCGCAATCGCGCCGGCGATCAACTGGCCCTCGGCGCCGATGTTCCACACGTTGGCTCGGAAGCACAGTGCCAGCCCCACGCCGCAGAGGATGAGCGGGGTGGCCTTGAGCAGCACCTCGGACACGCCGCGCAGCGACGACAGCGGCTGGATGAAAAACACCGCCACCGCCTGCCAAGGGCTCTTGCCGAGCGCGGCGAACAGCACCATGCCGCACAGGATAGTGAGCGCGAGTGCCACGACTGGCGACAGCCAGGTCGCCACGCGCGAGGGCGTCGGGCGGGGGATCAGCGCGAAGGGCAGATGCATATGCGATCCCGAACAGCGGCACTCGCGCGACGTCGCCCCTCAGTCCTATTGCAGCGTTCTTCCCTCACCCCAACCCCTCTCCCGGGGGGAGAGGGGCTTTGAACCCTCTCCCCCCGGGAGAGGGTGGCCGCGGAGCGGTCGGGTGAGGGAAGACCGACTCGACGTGGCGAACCCGCCGCAATCGACTTGGCATAAAAGGCCGCACGCATCATCCCGCCGCCGCCTCCCACCGCCCCGCCATCCACTGCCCCACCTGCGCCACCGACAGCTCGCGCACCGGCAGCGCAGGCGACAAGCGGCGCTCGGCCATCACCATGATGCGGTCGCACAGCTCAAACAGTTCGTCGAGGTCTTCGGACACCACCAGCACTGCGCAGCCGCGCTCGCGCAGGCGGATCAGCGCGTTGCGGATCGCCGCGGCGGCGCCCACGTCCACGCCCCAGGTCGGCTGCGCGATCAGCAGCATCTTGGGCACGCCTTCGATCTCGCGGCCGACGATGAACTTCTGCAAGTTGCCGCCGGAGAGGCTGCGCGCCTGCGCCTCTACGCCGCCCGCCTTGACGCCAAAGAGTTCGATCACCCGCGCGGCAAAGCGGCGCATCGCCGCCCAGCGGATCCAGCCGCGGCGGCGCAGGTCGTCGCCGGTGAGCAGCACGTTTTCCGCGAGCGACAGCTCCGGCACCGAGCCGTGGCGCAGCCGCTCCTCCGGCACGTAACGCAGGCCGAGCGCGCGGCGCTGGCGCGGGCTCAGTTGGCTGATCGGCTGGCCGTCGAAGCTGACGCGCGCTGCGGCGTCGGTCGCCTCGCCGGCCAGCAGCGTCATCAGCTCGCGCTGGCCGTTGCCCGAGATGCCGGCGATGCCGAGGATCTCGCCGCTGTGCACGGTAAACGCCAGCGGCGCCTTGCCGTGCGGCAGATGCAGATGCTCGACGACCAGCCGCGGCGCGGCGGGCGGCGTCTCGTGCGCGGCGATTTGCGGCGGGTCGGCGCCGATCATCAGCCGCGCCAGGCCGTGCTCGGTCTCGGCGCGCGGATCGACAGTGGCCACCACCCGCCCGGCGCGCAGCACCGTGCAGCGGGTGGCGAGCGCGCGGATCTCATGCAGCTTGTGGCTGATAAAAAGCACGCTCACGCCATCGGCCGCCAGTTGCCGCAGCGTGGCGAAGAGCGTGTCCACCGCCTGCGGCGTAAGCACCGAAGTCGGCTCATCGAGGATCAAGAGCTTCGGCTGCGCCAGCAGCGCACGCAGAATTTCGACCCGCTGCCGCTCGCCCATCGACAAGTCGTGCACGCGCGCCTGCGACGGTACGTCCAGGCCATAGCGGGCGGCCAGTTCTGCCATCCGCGCGGCGACCGTTGCCGGCGTCATGTCCGCGCCCAGGCCGAGCGCAATGTTTTCGGCGACGGTCAGCGTGTCGAACAGCGCGAAGTGCTGGTGCACCATCGCGATACCCAGCTGCCGCGCGGCCCTGGGGCTGTCGATCGCGACCGGGCGGCCATCGAAGGCGATGCTGCCGGCATCGGGCCGCACCTCGCCGCCGACAACCTTCATCAACGTGCTCTTGCCGGCGCCGTTTTCGCCGAGCACGGCGTGGACTTCTCCGGGCGCGACCTCCAGCGACACGCGGTCGTTGGCGAGCACCGTCGGGTAGCGCTTGACGATTTCGCGCAGGCTCAAGCGGCTGGTCATCGACGGCGATCGACGGGCGTACAAAGGGAAGTCGAGCCGCAGCTTACCGGCGCCGGCGCACGTTCGCCGCGCCTCATCGCGCCGCCGGTGCGTAGTCGGTCGCCAAGCCGGAGGCGAGCAGCGTCACCGGCTCCGGAAACCAGATCGAGTCGGCAGCCACCGCCTG
>JAJTHJ010000366.1 GCA_021298875.1 Burkholderiales bacterium
ACACGCAGCGCGCACCTTCGTCCCAGGAACTGTTTGCCGATGGCCCGCACATCGCCACCGACCAATTCGAGGTCGGCAGCCGCGCGCTGAACAAGGCGACCTCGACCTCGATCGACCTGACGCTGAAGCAAGGCGGCGAATTCTTCCGTAGCACGCTGGGTGCCTTTTACGCGGACTTCTCGAACTTCATCGGGCTGTTCCCGACCGGCATCTACCGCAACCCTGCGGACCGAAGCGTCGCGCCCGGCCCGGAACCCTACCTCGATCCGGTTACCGGCGAAGAGGTCACGCCGATCCAGCAGTTTAACTATGGCCAGGTGCGTGCACGCTTCTACGGCTTCGAAGCGCAGGTCGGTTTCCCGCTGTGGAAAGCCGGCGCCGACCTGCTGTCGATGAATCTGCAGGGCGACTACGTTCACGCCACCGATCGGGACAACGGACAGCCGCTGCCATACATTCCGCCCCTGCGCGTGGGCGCGTCGTTCACCTACCAGCGCGAGACTCTGACGGCCACGCTCGGCGCCCTGGTCGCGTCCAGTCAGAACCGCGTGCCGCAGTTCCAGACCACGACGCCGGGCTACACGAACCTGTACCTCAACGCGTCCTACCGCTTCACGTTCGACGCAACGACCGAACTGGAGCTGTTCGTGCAGGGTACGAACCTGCTCGACGACACGATCCGCTACAGCACGTCGAGCCTGAAGGACATCGCGCCGGCGGGAGGACGCGCCGTCATGGCCGGCGTACGCGGTGTCTTCTAGGCGGGGGGCAGAGCGTCGCCGCCGCTTTGGACTTCGGTCGGGCCAACGAATTTGCGCCCGGCCTGTCCGGCGGACCGGCGACGCGACTCGGGCATACCGGGCGCTGTCGTTCGGGTCACCAGCCTGTCAGCGGCAGGCGCCGGCCGGTCGGCCGCTGCCTGTCCTTGCGCCAACGGCACGGCCCGCCAGTGGGCGGGCGATCCCGGCTGTCACCAAGTGAGCGTTCGGGTGTTGTCCTTGAACAGGGCGGCCCCGGTCAGTTCGGGATTGCCGACCTTCAGTCCCGGCAGCAGATCCGCCTCCTTCACGCCGTAGTGCTTCATGCACATCGGGCAGATCAGCACGACGGCGCCCTTGTTCATGAGTTCTCCGATGGCCTTCTGCTGATTCGGGAACTTGGCGGCGTTCGACTTCGAGCCGATCAGGACGCCTTTGTCGTTGAGGAAGATCGTGAGCGGATGCCCGCGCTCGAGCTGGTTCTGGCCGAACGCGATGGCCATGCTGGCGCGATGCGAATCGTCCGTCGTCAGGTTGACGAACAACGGGTCGGAATCGCCGGCGAATGCAGGAGTTCCGACCATGCAGGCGAGCAGAGCCATCGAAAGCAGCAGTCTGGAGATGAGTTTCATTGCGATTTCCTTTGTCGTATGACGCGAGAGACGCTTTTCGGAGAGCGCGGCCGGTGCGTCAGTGGCCGTGCTTGGCGGGCGTGCCTGCGGCGAGCGGCTTGACCGGCGCCGTCACCTGGATCGACTCGCGCTTGCCGTCCGTGCCTTCCACCACGAGGGTGACCGGCACCTGCTCGCCGTCCTTCAGTTCGCGCTTCAGGTCCATGAGCATCACGTGATAGCCCCCGGGCTTGAGTTCGACCGTTTTCCCGGCCGGCAGATCGAGACCGGGGATGGCCCGCATCTTCATCACGTTGTTCTCCATGGCCATCTCGTGGATCTCGACCACGCAGGCTACGGGCGAACTTGCCTGCACGAGCCGTCCGCCCTGCGGCGAGACGATCTGCATGAACGCACCGGTGGACTTCTGTTGGGCCACGGTCCCGCGCACCCAGGCGTTGGCGACGTGGGTCTGTGCGATGACGGGCGCGGCCGAGGTGCCGAGCAGCGCGAAAGCGAGGATGTGTCTGATCATCTTGGTTTCCGTGAGAGGTGAAAAGCGTGCGTGCGGTGCCGACGCGGGGGCGCGACCCGCCGGGGCGCGGCCCGAAGGCGCGCCGGAGCATTCCGGCGAAGATCAGGAGCGCGCGGGTGGGCCGCGAGGGGGAGGCCGCAGGGTTCCTGTCGACGCCGCTCGCGGCGGCGCGCCCAAGCTGCGGCAGACAGGCTCCGTGCACGGCGCCAGGAGCGCGATCCTCGGCGCGGAGCCGGCAAGCACCGGTGTGGAACTTGCGCAGAACGGGCACTGCCGATGGTCGCGAGCGTCGCCGCCACCCGGAGCCGAGTCGCCGGCGTCGATCCACAACAGACCCAGTGCCGTGCAGACCGGAATCCGCTCCCCGGCAGGGGCCGCACGGGCGATCGATGCGTGAACGAGCGGCAAGAGGACCTGCGTCGCTATCGCGAGCACGGCAAGCCACACGCGCCAAGCTTGGTGGCGACGGCGAGCTACGAGGGCGCTTGTCCGCATAGCGAATAGTATGACGGAAGCTCAGCCGCGGCGACCGGCGGCACCACTTGCGGCGTTCTCGCGCAAAGTCTTCGATCCACGCGGAACGGTGTCGCGCGCAGGGAAAGACCGATGGATACCTGTGCATCGCGACTTCGGCCCATGAACCAGGCCCCCACCCCAGCCCCTGATCTTTCCCCGGGTTTACGGGTTGGTTGTCGGAGAGAGAGCGGGAGGAGTGGGGTGCTGAAAAACGGTGCGCGCATGAGCGGTTTTTTGACTGCATGGGGACTAGCCGATGCAGAAAGGAGCCGCCATGCACGCGCAGAGGATCGTAGACCGGTTTGTGAACGAGCGGCTGGCGCTGCATGCA
>JAJTHJ010000325.1 GCA_021298875.1 Burkholderiales bacterium
AAAGCGGCGCGGGCGGCGCGGGTCGGCCAGCGTGTAACCCTCGGCGATGCACACCCGCGCCTCGTGCGCGCGGAAGTCTTCGCGCCGCAGAAACTGCACCGGATGCGTAGCCACCACCGGCAGCCCGAGGCGCGCGGCCAGCGCCACCGCGCCACGCAATTGCGGCTCGTCGTTGGGGCGGCCGGCGCGCTGCACTTCGAGGTAAAAGCGCTGCGGGAAGGCAGCAGCCAGCCGCCGCGCGGCGTCTTCCGCCTGCGCGCGCTGGCCGGCGAGAAGCAGCGTGCCGACTTCGCCTTCCGCGGCGGCGGACAGCGCGATCAGCCCATCGGTGGCGCCGCCGGTGAACCACTCGTTGCGCAACTCGCCGCGACCACGGACGTTGTTCTCCAGGTAGGCGCGCGAGACGAGTTCGCACAGGTTGCGATACCCGGCGGCGCTTGCCGCGAGCAGCAGCAGCCGATACGGATGCTCGCGGTCGCCGTCATTGGCGACCCAGGCGTCCACGCCGAGAATCGGTTTCACCCCCGCGCCGCGCGCCGCCTTGTAGAAGCGCACCGCGCCAAAGAGGTTGCCGCTGTCGGTCAATGCCAGCGCGCCCTGCCCGTCGCCCGCAGCGTGCTTGACTACGTCGTCGATACGCACCACGCTGTCGATGATCGAGTACTCCGAGTGCAGTCGCAGGTGGACGAAGCGCGGTGCGGCGGGCATGCGGGCATTCTAGGCAAGCGCGTCCGCGCGCCGGCGCCCGCGAGCGGCCTGCGCCGCAAGGGGCTGATTCGCCTTGCAAGCGGCGTGCTGCCCGACTTCTCTATCGATTCACGGCAGCGATGGTCCGCCTTTCCGAGTCGGCGCGCGGGCTCCCGCCTACCTCGGCGCAAGACGCTACACCCCTTCGTCTCAAGCGGCCTCGTCGGGCGCCGGATAGGCCTGCTTGAAAGTGAAGGCGCGCGGCGTTGGACCCTGCGCCCGTAGTTCGGCCAATCGTTCGGCGGCCTCGGCCACGTCGGGCCGATGGCCGCTCGGCACCCACCACAGCACGGCCCAGGCTTGCGCCATCCGCTCGAACCACTCCTTGCGCCGGCGCATGATTTCGACGTGCGCGGAGCGATAGACGTAGTCGTTGAGCGACTGCACATCGCGCCAGACCGACATGTTGACCAGCGTGTTCTCGCCCAGCGGGCGCAGCGCGGTGGCGTCGCCCTCCTCAGTTTGCAGGCGCCAGACAAAGCCGGGCGCCTGTTCGGCCAGCGCATTGATGCGGTCGAGATTGGCGACGAAGTCGGTCATCAATGGCGAGTCGAGCGGCTCTTTCATCGTGGCGATGTTCAACTGGGCGAGTTCGTATTGGCTCATGCTCATCTCACGTCACGCGGCAAGACGTTTGTAGAAGATCACCGTCGGCCGGATATCGCCATCGGGCAGCGCGGCGTAATGCGGAATCTCGCCTGCGCGCTGCCAGCCCAGGCGCGGGTAGATCGACGCGGCGGCCGAGCCCGCCAGCGTGTCCAGCACCAGCAGGGTCAGGCCCCGCGCGCGCGCGCTTCCGACTCGGCCGCGTCCATCAACTGTCGTGACAGGCCACGGCCGCGGCAATCGCTGTGCACGAAGAGCTTCTGAATCTCACCGCGATGCCGGCCGTTTTCCTTGCCGCAGGGCGCAAGCTGCACGGAACCGACGACCTTGCCTTCTTCTTCGACCACCCACAGCAGCAGCCCCTCGCCCAGCGCCGCGTAGACGCCCTGCCAATAACGCAAGGCCGTGCTCTCGGCCAGCGGAGCCAGAAAGCCGACCGAGGCACCGCCGCGAACGGAGTCAATCAGCAGCCGGCACAACCCAGGCAGCAGCGCCGGCTCGGCGGCGGTCACTTGGCGTAGTTGCATTTGGTGGCCTCGGTCAAGGCTTGGGCTTCAGGTCGAAGTCGTACAAATGCGTGTTGTCGGTCGGCTCCCAGAAGATTCGGCCGATCGGGCGCAACAGCGTGCGGCTCAAAAAGCCTTTGCTGTCCGCGTCCGCGGCGCGCTCGGCTTCCGCCACGGCGCGCGCGTAGGGCAGCGGCTCCTTCGCGAGTTCGATTTGCACAGCCCGCGTCGCGGGGTCGATCCGCACGCTATACCGGCCGAGGTTGTACAGCAGGTACATCGCAAACAGGTTGTCGTAGTCCTCGTACTGCCCCTGGTCGGCGCGAAAGTCGAGCGATAGCACCGATGGGAAACGGTTGGGCAGATCCTTAAAGGCGACCGGCTCCTCCTCGCGCGGATCGACATAGGGCGAGTGCTCGTACTTCTTGTACAACACCACGTCCATCGTGTAGCCGCGCGCATCCCAGGCGCGAATCAGCTTGAGCGCCATCTCGATCGGGGTGTTGGCCGAGGTCGCCTTGCTCAAGCGTGAGAAGAAACCACGCTGCTTGACTTCCAGGTCCTTGTAACCCGCGCCCCAGCGGAAGGCCGCGCCCACGGTCTTGGCGCAGTTCAGATCCATGTAGTCGTAGACGATTTCTCCGTTGTGGTACTCCGTGTTGGCCGCGCGCCGGTGAAAGTCGTCGTTGAGCCGACCGAAGAACGACGCCAACGCCGCGCGCTCCGCCGCCGGCACGCCGTACGCGCGTACGCCGATCAGCGCGCGCTTGTAGACCTCGCCGTAGTCCAGGCCGAAAGAGGCTTTGGGGCCGAGCGAGGAGCGCGTGCCGAACAAGTACTCGGTCTTCGGCACACGGACCATCAGGTCCTGCGTGTAGAAGTGCTGGGCGTGCTTCGGGTCGCGGTCGGCGTAGAAATTGGCGGAGTACACGAGGTCGTCGTCCTGCCCCGGCTCACGGATCGCCAGCGCCAGATGCCCCGCCGAGCCGCTCTTGGACGTGCCGAAGCTGATCAGCAACTCCAGGTCGTAAGGGTCTTTGCGGAGGGCTGAGACGACTTCTTCGAGCTTGGCGGGTTCCGGCCCGCCGGGGGTGGCGAAGTCGGCGGCGGTGGCGGGCGCGGCGACGAGTAGCGCCGCCGTGAGCACAACCCAGCGCAATGCACGCTGTACCGACGACGGCACAGCCCCACCGTCGCCCTGGCGCAGGCCGGGGCCCAGTGTCGTTGCGTTCAAGACAAAGTCGCTGGGCCCCGGTTTTGGCCGGGGCGACGAAGCAAGTAAAGCGTCGTCAACGAGCAGAGAGCGCACGGCGACACGGAAGCACTAACCAAGGCCCGCCGAAGATATCAGCGTCGCCGCGGCTCCGCACCCGGCCAACCCGGCGGCAGAGAGGCACGCACGCCGCTGTCGCGCTCCGGGCGCGCAGCATGCGGGCGGCCAGAACCTGCGGGGCGCGGAGGCCGCGCCGCGGGTTGCCCATGGGGTTTGGCGGCATGCGCCGGCTTGTGCTGCTGCGGCCTCGCGTGCGCTGGCGCAGCCGCGGGCCGCGCGGTATGCGCGGTCGCAGGCTTGCCGCCGTCGCGCCGGGGCGCGGCATGGCTAGGCGGCGCCTTCTCGCTGCGCCGCTCGTCGCGCCGCTCGCGCGGTGCACCTTGCCGCTCGCCGCGCCCACTGGCGCGTCCACGGCCCTGCGGCGGGCCGCGATCCGGCGCCTCGACCACCGCCATGCGCGGCGGCGAGCCGGGCTCGAAGCCCGGCACCGTCATGCGCGGCACGCTGCGGCGGGTCAGCCGCTCGATGTCGCGCAGATAGGCGGCCTCATCCGGCGCCATGAACGAAATCGCCTCGCCGGTGGCGCCCGCGCGGCCGGTGCGGCCGATGCGATGCACGTAGTCCTCGGGCACGTTGGGCAGGTCGAAGTTGACCACGTGCGGCAGATCGTCGATGTCGATGCCGCGCGCGGCGATGTCGGTCGCCACCAGCACTTGCAGCTTGCCACTCTTGAACTCGGCCAGCGCCCGCGTGCGTGCGTTCTGGCTCTTGTTGCCGTGGATCGGCAGCGCGGTGACACCGTGCTTTTCCAGCGTGGTGGCAAGCCGGTTGGCGCCATGCTTGGTGCGGGTGAACACCAGCACCTGGTACCAGTTGCCTTCCTTCACCAGATGCAGCAGCAACTCGGCCTTGCGCTTGGCATCGACCGGGATCACCGACTGCTTGATCAGTTCCACCGTGGTGTTGCGCGGCGTGACCTGGATTTGCGCCGGCGAGTGCAGCAGGCTTGCGGCGAGCGCACGGATCTCATCGGGAAAGGTCGCCGAAAACAACAGGTTCTGCCGCCCGGGCGGCAGCAGCTTCAACACGCGCTTGATGTCGTGGATGAAGCCCATGTCGAGCATGCGATCGGCTTCGTCCAGCACCAACACCTCCACGTGCGAAAGGTCCACCGTCTTCTGGCCGGCGTGGTCGAGCAGCCGACCGGGGGTGGCCACGAGGATGTCCACCCCGCGCTTGAGCGTGGCGAACTGCGGGTTGATGTTCACGCCGCCAAAGACGACGGCGGAGGTGAGCGGCAGGTACTTGCCGTAAGTGCGGACACTTTCTTCGACCTGCGCCGCGAGCTCGCGGGTCGGCGCGAGGATCAGCGCGCGGATGGGGATGCGACCGGTCGTGGCGCGCGGCGCGGCGGCGAGCCTTTGCAGGATCGGCAGCACGAAGCCCGCCGTCTTGCCGGTGCCGGTTTGCGCGCCGGCCAGCAGATCGCCGCCGGCGAGCACGGCCGGGATGACCTGAAGTTGAATGGGGGTCGGCTGGGTGTAGCCGACGTCGGCGACCGCGCGCAGCAGCGCATCGGTGAGGCCGAGACTGGAAAAAGACATGGATGAACCTTGAACAAATGCCGTCGGCCAACAGCGTGAGCTGCGAGCGTGATTTCGACGACCAGCGGGAAGAAAACGGCGGGAACCGCAGTGCGCCGGTACGGCGCGTCAGGATTGACGGCGACGATGGCTAACGATCGGGGATCGAGAGCACTGGTCTCATGTCGCGTGGACGGAGTGTACCGGCTTTGCGAGTACACCAAAGTTCAGCCTCATGGCGCAAGCGCCGCAGCGTCTTCGTAGAGTAAGATTTCGCCGCCACGAGGCTAACCGCCGGTTTGCCCAGACAGGAGCGACGATCATGGTCGAATTTAACCGAATCACGCAGCAGCCCGGAGTCATGGGCGGCAAGGCGTGCGTCCGAGGTACGCGAGTCACGGTCGGCATGATCGTCGGGCAGATTGGGGCCGGAATCACCCCGCAACAACTGCTCGCGGACTATCCGTATCTGGAGCTCGAAGACATCCTGCAAGCGCTGCGCTACGCCGCGTGGCGGGCCGAGGAACGCGAGATCGAACTCGCCGCAGCGTGAAGATATTGATCGACATGAATCTGTCACCGCGCTGGTGCGAGGCGCTGGCGCGAGCAGGGTTCCACGCCGCGCACTGGAGCACGCTGGGTCCACGCGGCTCGCCCGACACCGACGTGTTGGCGTACGCAAGGGACGGCGGGTTCGTGGTCCTGACGCACGACCTGGACTTCGCAGCGATCCTCGCAGCCTCGCGCGGCGCCGCGCCGAGTGTGGTTCAGATCCGCAGCGCCAACCTGGCACCCCAGGAGTTGGCGCCGGTGGTGATCCGCGCGCTACGCCAGATGCGGGCCGAACTCGCCGCCGGCGCACTGCTCACGGTCGAGCCGCATCGGATGCGACTGCGCGTGCTGCCGCTGCTACCGGCAAACTAAACGCCCTTGCGGCGGAGGTTGCCCGCCATGCTGTAACGGCGCCTCTGTGTCCAGAGCGCAGCGCACGGCGAAAACGAAGCCGACGCACTACATCTGCAAAGTATTCAACCACGGCCCCTTTTTCCTGCGCCAAGTCAACGGCGCGAAGGCCAAGCAGCGGAACTGCTCGGCGCACGACAGGGTGCGCACCCGCTGGTCGCCGCCGTAGCGCTCGACGATGCGGTGAAAGGTCTTCCAGGGCAGGAAGTCCATGATCTGGGCGAACAGGGTCTTGCCGACGTTCATCGTTCCCTCCGGCCGAAACAAGGCCGCGAGGGTGGCGCAAACCGGCTGCGCCGTTCAAATCGGAGACACCCCTGACTTCCATGAAAGCCGCGCCGCTATTGGGTTTCCGGGCATCCGCCCCGAAGTTAACCGGATACTACTGGCTTGAAATATCACCTTATCGGCGTTCGCCGATAGACTGCGCCTCAACAATATTCTCTTGGGGATATCCGTATGAAAAAGATCGCTCTGTTCAATCACAAGGGCGGGGTCGGCAAGACAACCCTCACCGTAAACATCGCCGACGCGCTCGCGGACATGGGAAAACGTGTACTGCTAGTCGACGCCGACCCGCAGTGCAACCTGACTTCGTTTTACGTCGAGGAGAGCAAGCTTGAGCAGCTCCTCGGTGAGTCTGGACAAGACGGGTCAGAGGCGACTCTTTGGTCCGCCATCAAGCCCGTTGTCGAGGGGCGAGGAGATATCGCATCGGTCGCGCTTTGGGAGATTGGTGAGTCCAAGACTCGCCTCTTCCCGGGCGACGTCATGCTTTCTCTCTACGAGGAGGAACTGCCGCAAGCATGGACGGAATGCTTCGCGCGCAAGACCCGCGGCTACGACGTCGCTACGGCAATGTCGCGCGCTGTGTCCGCCGCGGCCAAAGAGTGCAGGGCAGACGTAGTGATCTACGACGTCGGACCGAACGTGGGAGCGCTGAATCGAGTCGTGCTCCTAGACTGCGATGCTTTTGTGACTCCGGTCGCTGCAGACTTGTTTTCCCTGCGGGCTCTGAGCACGGTTGGCGTATCAGTGGCGCGGTGGATTCGCGATTGGGCAACCATCCGTAGCATCGCCCCAGATGCGCAACGACGCGCGCTCTTTCAAGGAAAGCCGGCTTTTCTTGGATACGTGACTTCTGCGTACAAGGTGAACTCTGGTCGAAGCGCGGCTAATCCGCACCAGGATTGGGAGAAACGAATAGCGCCCCGCGTGCGAGATCGGATCGTCACGGACCTGCGAGCCGTTGACGACGCCTTGGTTCCACATGGCGGAAACAAGATCGGCGCCATAAAGCACTTCCAGAGTCTCGCTCCCGAGGCACAAAAGCATGGCCGAGCAATCGGCAAGCTCCGCGGGTACGTCAACTCTGGCCACTACGTGACGGTCGACGAGGCAGCCGCAGAGTTCCGAGAACTCGCCGAAGAAATCGCCAAACGAGCGTCCCTCTGAGAAGAAGTGCGGTAGCAGCGAAGCGCGCACGAAGTCGAGAGCTACCCCGCCACGCTCGGCAACCCCGCCAACGCCATCGCCAGCTCCTTCTCGTCGTAACTGGCGTCGACCAGCTTGCCGGCAAAGTAGTCGGTGTAAGCCTGCATGTCGAAGTGGCCGTGGCCGCAGAGGTTGAAGAGGATCGCGCGCGATACGCCTTCTTCGCGGCAACGCAGCGCCTCATCGATGGCGCCCTTGACCGCGTGATTGGCCTCGGGCGCCGGCACGATGCCCTCGGCGCGGGCGAAGGTCACGCCGGCCTCGAAGCACTGGGTCTGCGGGTAGGCACGCGCTTCGATGAGGCCCAGCTCCTTGATGTGCGACACCAGCGGCGCCATGCCGTGGTAGCGCAACCCGCCGGCATGGAAGCCCGGCGGCATGAAGGTCGAGCCCAGTGTGTGCATCTTGGTCAGCGGCGTCAGGTGCCCGGTGTCGCCAAAGTCGTAGGCGTAACGGCCGCGCGTCAGGCTCGGGCAGGCGGCAGGCTCCACCGCCACCACCCGCACTTTCTTGCCGCCGCGCAGTTGCTCGCCGATGAACGGGAAGGCGATGCCGGCAAAATTGGAGCCGCCGCCGGTGCAGCCGACCACCACGTCCGGGTAGTCGTCGGCGAGCGCCAGTTGCGCGATGGCTTCCTGGCCGATCACGGTCTGGTGCAGCAGCACGTGGTTCAACACCGAGCCCAGCGCGTACTTGGTGTCATCGCAACTGGCGGCGACTTCCACCGCCTCCGAGATTGCAATGCCCAGGCTGCCGTTGCTGTCCGGGTGCTCGGCCAGCACGGAGCGGCCGTACTGCGTCTCGGACGAGGGGCTGGCAATGCAGCGGGCACCGTAGGTTTCCATCAGCGCACGGCGATACGGCTTCTGATTGTACGACACGCGCACCATGAAGACCTGCACTTCCAGCCCGAACACGGCGCCGGCAAAGGCGAGCGAGGAGCCCCATTGCCCGGCCCCGGTCTCGGTGGCGATGCGCTTCGCGCCCGCCTCCTTGTTGTAGAAGGCCTGCGCGACCGCAGTGTTGGGCTTGTGGCTGCCGGCAGGCGACACACCCTCGTACTTGTAGTAGATGCGGGCCGGGGTTTGCAACGCGGCTTCGAGCCGGCGCGCGCGATAAAGCGGCGTGACGCGCCACTGGCGGTACACGTCGCGCACCGGGCCGGGGATTTCGATTTCACGCTCGGTGCTGACCTCTTGCTGGATCAGCACCAGCGGGAAAAGCGGCGCCAGGTCGTCCGGTCCGATGGGCTTCAACGTGCCCGGATGCAGCACCGGCGGCGGCGGCGCGGGCAGGTCGGCGGCGAGGTTGTACCAGTGCTTGGGGATGGCGGATTCGGGCAGGGTGTACTTGATGGTGTCGGTCACTTGCGTCTCCTCGAATCTCGATAGCCTGCCAAAACCAGCGGTCTTCCCTCACCCCAACCCCTCTCCCGGCAGGAGAGGGGCTTAACTGCGCAGCGCGTAGTCCAGCACCACCCCGGCAAACACCGCAAAGCCGATCCACTGGTTGTGGCGGAACGCGCGGAAGCAATGCTCGCGGTCGCGGCCGCGGATCAGCGCGTAGTGATACAGCGCAAAGCCCACCGCCAGCGCGATGCCGCCGTACAGCGCCACGCCGGCGCCGATCCGCTGCGCCACCACCAGCAGCAGCGCGAAGTGCAGGCCGTAGCACAGCATCACCGCGGCCACGTCGGCGCGGCCGAACAAAATGGCCGAGGAGCGCAGGCCGATGCGGACGTCGTCGTCGCGGTCGACCATCGCGTATTCGGTGTCGTAGGCCACGACCCAGAAGAGATTGGCCGCGAAGAGCCACCAGCCCACCGGCGGCACGCTGCCCTGCACGGCGGCAAACGACATCGGGATGCCGAAGGAAAAGGCGATCGCCAGCCAGGCCTGCGGCAGCGGGAAGGAGCGCTTGAAGAGCGGATACACCGTGGCGACGAAAGAGCCGACCAACGCCAACTGAAAGCTCAGCGCATTGAGCGGAATCAGCAGCAGCGCGGAGGCACCGAGCAGCACCAGGAAGACGACTACGGCCTCGCGCGACGAGACTTGTCCGCTCGACACCACCCGCTCCGACGTGCGCTTGACGTGGCCGTCGAAATCGCGGTCGGCCACATCGTTGATCGCGCAGCCGGCCGAGCGCATCAGGAAAGTGCCGGCAACGAAGATCGCCAGATGCAGCGCCGCAGGCCAGCCGCCGGAAGCGATCC
>JAJTHJ010000071.1 GCA_021298875.1 Burkholderiales bacterium
CGGCTAGTCCCCATGCAGTCAAAAAACCGCTCATGCACGCACCGTTTTTCAGCACCCTACTCCTCCCGCCCCCTCTCCGATAACCCGCCCATAAAACCGGGGAAACATCAGCCCCAACCCTCCCCCGCTTCGCAAGGGAGGGGGTAACTCCCTCCCCCGCCTTCGGGGGAGGGCTGGGGTGGGGGCGTGCCTCCTGGGCCGAAGTCGGGATGCAAAGGCACGCGTCCGCCCCTCCGGAGGCGAGAAGGGCTCTTCAATCCTCTCCTCCGGGGAGGGTGGCGCGAAGCGCCGGGTTAGGGAAGGCTGCCGGCCGCGGCTTTGCATCGGCGCAGTCGGCGAACCGTTACTTCCCCTGGCGCCCTCAATACCCCACCCGCTGCACCCCGTGCCAGGACTCGACCACCTCGAACCCCACCGACGCATAGATGCCGCGCGCGATGTCGTGTGCGTCGGCAACCATCACGAGGCGATCGGCGCTGCGCTCAAGGAGCGCAGACCGGCCCGCTTGCGACACGAGCGCACGGCACAACCCGCGCCGGCGCCAGCCGGGGTGGGTGACGACGGACTGGTAGCGACCCAGGCGCTCGCCGCCGGCTGCGGCCTCGCGCTCGAAGTACAGCCCGAGTGCGGCGACCAGCGCGCCGTCGACGAAACCACCCCACCAGCCGCCCTGCCCGGCTTCGCTCAGGCTGCGCCAGTCAGCGACGCTGCGTTCGGCATAGCGGCGATAGTCCGCCTCGGGATGATGCGGCTCGCGCGTCAGCACGTGCAGTTCGATGAGCGCCGGCCAGTCTTGCGGCCCCAGTGCCCGGAGGGCCGCCGCGACCCGTGGCGCCGGCGCACTGCGGGGCGCGGTCGTGCTCATCACCACCGACTCCTGCACGTCGAAACCCAGGTCGCTGAACGCCTCTCGCTCGCCCGCGAGTTGCTCGGTCAAGCCGAGCGCAACGTGGCGCGACGCCGGCTGCTGCTGCGCGATGTGCCGCTCGAATAGCGCGAGCCAGCGCGCCGCATCCCCCGCGCGTGGCGCGTCATCGAACACGAGGCAGTTACCCCAGAAGTACGTCGGATTCTCCGGCGTGCGGATCGCCCAATAACCGTCGTGCCGCTCCACCACGCCATGGGCGCGGTGAAAGATCATCTCGGAGCGCAGGCCGAGATGCGACGGCATCGGCAAGTTCACGCCGGCTCTGCCTCGACCAGCCCGCGCTTGGCCAGCAGCGGCTCGACCTTCGGGTCGCGCCCGCGAAAGGCGCGGTACGCGGCCCCCGGCTCGAGCGTGTTGCCGGCCGAGTAGACGTAGCGCAGCAGCCGGTCGGCGGTGGCGCGGTCGAAGATGTCGCCGGCTTCGCGGAAGGCGTCGAAGCCGTCGGCGTCCAGCACCTCGGCCCACAGATACGAGTAGTAGCCGGCCGCGTAGTAGTCGGTGGAAAACAGATGGCCGAAGTGCGGCAGCCGGTGCCGCAGCACGATCTCGCGCGGCATGCCGATGCGCCGCAACTGCTCGGCCTCGAAGGCGTCGAGGTCCACGCCGTCGGCATCGGCGCGCGCGTGCAGCGCCATGTCGAGTAGCGCGCAGGCGGTGTATTCGACGGTGTCGAAGCCTTTGTTGAAGCGCTGCGCGCGTTGCAGCCGCTCGATCAGCTCGGCCGGGATCGGCTCGCCGGTCTGGTAGTGACGTGCATGGCGCTGAAGCACTGCCGGGTCTTGAATCCAGTGTTCGAAAATCTGCGACGGCAGTTCGACGAAGTCCCACAGCACGTTGGTGCCCGCCAGCCGCGCGTAGGTCGCGTTGGACAACAGCCCGTGCAGCCCGTGGCCAAACTCGTGGAACAGCGTGCGCGCATCGTCCAGCGACAGCAGCGTGGGCGCGCCCGCCGCGGCCTTGGCAAAGTTGTTGTGGTTGGCGATGATGGGCCGCACTTCTGCACCGTTGCGCGACTGGCCGCGGTACTCGCTCATCCACGCGCCGCCGCGCTTGGTCTGCCGCGCAAAGTTGTCGGCGAGAAACAGCCCCACCGCCGCACCGTCGCGGCCAAAGACTTCGTACACGCGTACGTCGGGGTGGTAGACGGGCAGATCGGGCCGCGGCACAAAGCGCAGGCCAAAGAGCCGCTGCGCACAGTCGAACAGCGCCTCGACCATCCGCTCGAGCGAGAAGTACGGCTTGACCGCCGCATCGTCCACCGCGTAGCGCGCCTGGCGCAGGCGCTCGGCGTAGTAGCGCCAGTCCCAGGGCTCGATCAGCTCGGTTTGTCCGAGCGTGCGGGCGAGTTCGGCCAGCGCATCGCGCTCGGCCTGCGCGCGCGCCCGCGCCGGCCCCCACACCTGCTCCAGCAGCGCCACGGCGGTGGCGGGCCGCTGCGCCATGCGATCGGCCAGCGCATAGTCGGCGTAGCTCGCGTAGCCGTGCAGCCGCGCCTGCTCGGCGCGCAGCGCCAGGATCTCGCGCGCGATGGCGCGGTTGTCGGTGGCGCCGCCGCGCTCGCCGCGCGTGGTCCAGGCGCGAAAGGCGGCCTCGCGCAGGTCGCGCCGGTCGCTGAAGGTGAGGAAGGGCAC
>JAJTHJ010000019.1 GCA_021298875.1 Burkholderiales bacterium
AAGTCGTGCAGGGCGATGGCGGTGACAAAGCCTGCCGATTCGGTGTCGCCAACCGCCGCCAGCGCTTCCGCCCCCGCCCCCGCCCGCCCAGTCGCGGCCTCGTAGGGCCGCGCCGCTCCAGCGGCGCGGAGCGGTGCTCCGCGAAACCCCGCTTCTGCCCCCCGCTTCGCAGGGGAGGGAGTTACTCCCTCCCCCGCCTGCGGGGGAGGGTTAGGGTGGGGGCGCTGGGCATCGGCCCCGGCACCGTCCCCCCCCGCCGGCAGCTTCACCTCGACCCGGTAGTTGTTCTCCCCCAGCACCCGCACGCCCATGTGTTCGAGCATCGGCAAACTGTCGGACAACACCACCGGCCCACCCAGCCGGTAGACCTTGAAGCCCCAGGCATCGGCCGCCGCGCCGAGCGGGCGGTACAGCGACAAGGCCAGCGGCACCTCGGGTGTCAGCGCATCGATCCGCTCCACATCGGCCGCCGCGGCGCGTGCGCTCACGCGCTCGCGATACGCGACCGGGAAAGCCCGCGCCCAGCGCTTGAAGAGCAGCAGCCCGCGCGCCTCGCCCAATGCATCGACCAGCGCGTCGCGCAGCTCGTCGTCCCAGCGGCGTGCGGCGGCGGCGAGTTTGGCTTCCAGCGCGTGCCGCTCCACCTGCGCCACCGCGCCCTGCGCGGTACGCACGGTGAAGTGGATGCGCGCCAGCGACGCATCCGACAACAACACGTCGAAGTCCGCGTGGCTGCCGTTGAAGGCTTCGAGCAGGATCTGCTGGAACTTCAGCCGCAGTTCGGTCGAGTACGCCTCGCGCGGCGCGTACACGAGGCAGGAGACAAAGCGATCGAACGGGTCGCGCCGCGTAAAGACGCGCAGCCGCTGCCGCTCGCCCAGTTGCAGGATGGCGAGCGCGTTGTCGTACAACTCATCGACCGAAATCTGGAACAGCTCGTCGCGCGGATAAGTCTCCAGCACATGGTCGAGCGAGCGCGCCGAATGGCTGCCCGGCGCCAGGCCCGCGCGCTCGCGCACGGCAGCGGCCTTGCCGCGCACCAGCGGAATCTCGGCCACGCGCGCGCTGTACGCAGTCGCGGTTAGCAACCCGACGAAGCGATGCTCGCCGATCACGCGGCCCGCGGCGTCGAACCGTTTGACGCCGATGTAATCGGTGTAGCCGGGCCGGTGCACGGTCGAGCGGGTGTTGGCCTTGGTGACGATCGCCACCGGCAACGGCTGCCGCGCCAGCGCGCGCGCGCCCGCCGGCAGCGCGGCAAAGCTGGCGGAGGCGGCGCGTTCGGACTCTGTCTCGCGCAGCACGCCCAGCCCGCTGCCGGGCACCAGCCGCAAGCTGTCTTCGCCCTGCTCGGTCACGAGGTCGTGCCGGCGGTAGCCAAGCAGCGTCATGTGGTCTTCGGACAGCCACTGCAAGAAGGCGCGCGTCTCGGCGGCTTCGGCCTGCGGTACGGCGGCAGGCGCGGCGTCGAGCTCGGCAATCGCCTCGCGCAAGCGGGCGATCATCGGCTTGTAGTCGCCGGTGGCGGCGCGCACGTCGGCGAGCACCCGCTCCAGCGCGGCGGCCAGCCGCGCGCGCGACTCGGCATCGATCAGCCGATCCACCTCCAGATGCATCCACGACTCGCGCGGCGCATCCGGCGCCTGCGCGCGCGGCGCGAGCGCGACGAGCCCGCCCGCGCCGTCGCGCTGCACGCCGAAGATCGGGTGCAGGATCAGGTGCAGCGTCAGCCCCTGGCGGTTTAACTCCATCACGGTGGAGTCGACCAGAAACGGCATGTCGTCGTTGACGATCTGGATCACCGTGTGGCGCGCGGCCCAGCCGTGCTCGGCCACCGTCGGCGAGATCACCCGCACCTTGGCGGTGGCGGACTTGCGCTGCGCGCCCCACTGCCACTGCGACAACACGGCGCCGGCCAGGTCTTCGGCGCTGCGGGCGGCCAGATCGTCGGGGTCGGCCTCGGCAAAGAGTTCGCGCGCGAGCGTTTGCGTGGCGGCGCGCTGCGCGGGCGCGGCTCGGGCGGCGATCAGCGCGAGCACGGCATCCACACGGCCGTCGGCGGCGTTGTCCATCGGTGTCTCCCTTGTCGTTGGGCGCGGCGGATAGCGCCCGCGCGAGCGGCGGCTAGCTTATTCCACTGGGCCGGGCCGCGCGGTGCGGCGCTGTTGCGGGGCGGTGGCGATCAGCACCACGCCGGCGGCCGCCGCCGCCAGCGCCGCGGCGTGCAGCCACGTGAACTGCTCGCCGAGCAGCCCGACGCCCACCAGCGTGGCGGCAATCGGCAGCGCGACGGTAAAGACCCCGGCGTGATTGGCCGGCACCCGCTGCATGCCGCTCATCCACAGCCAGACGGCAAAGAGGCTCGCCGCCAGCGCGTAGAAGACCAGCAGCGCCCACAGCGGCGGCGTCACCGCGGCAAACGTAAAGCCCTGCGCCTGCCACAGCGCCAACGGCGCCATCAGCGCCAGCCCCCACAGGTTGATCAGCGCCGACACGCGCAGCGGCGCGCGCGTGGCGGCCAGGCGCTTGGACAGGATGACGTAGGTCGCCTCGCAGAACACCGCGCCCAGCAGCAACAGGTTGCCGAGCAGCGTTTGCGCGCGCGAGGTCTCGGTCGCGTCGGCGCGCACGAACTGCAACGCGGCGATGCCGCCCACCGCCAGCGCCACCGCCCAGGTCACGCGCGGCGTAAAGCGCTCGCCCAGCACCACGCGCGCCAGCAGCGCCACCGC
>JAJTHJ010000270.1 GCA_021298875.1 Burkholderiales bacterium
CGGCGCGTCTCGCGCTCGGCCAGCACTTCGCGCAACGCCTGCATGAAGCGCGGGCGCTCGCTGGCCGGCAGCGGCGCCTGCGCGACGTGCAGGCAGCGCTCCACGCCCCAGACCGCGGCCAGCGTGACCGCCACCGCCAGCACGCCGACCACAGCGGTGATCGTCACCAGCCGTGCGGGGGTGTACGGGTCCAGCACCTGCCCGACCACCGCGGTGGTGACGATGAAACCGCAGATCATCATCACCCAGGTGGTGGTCGCTGCCGCGGCGCGGCGCTCGGGGGCGACGCATTTGGCGAGCAACACCAGCAGCCCGGTACCGGCGGCGCCGCTGCCCAGGCCGATCAAGCCGAAGGCGAGGATCGCCAGCGCGATGCCCGCGGCGGGTTGCGACTGCATCCAGGCAATGGCCAGCGCCGCCAGCACGCCGCCCGCCGCCAGCACCGCCATGCCGCCGACGATCCACGGTGTGCGCCGCCCGCCGACGTCCGAGCCGTGGCCCATCCGCGGGCGCAGCATCTGCAATACGTTGTGAAACGCCACCAGCGCGCCGGGCAGCATCGCGGGCAACGCGAGTTCGACGACCATCACGCGGTTCATCGTCGAGGTGGTGAGCACGACGATGGCACCCAGCCCCGTCTGCACCAACCCCAGCCGCACGATGCCGGGCCAACCGAGTGTCGCGGGGTTCATGCGCCCTCCTGCGCCAGCGTATGCAGCGCGAACGCGGCCGCCAGCATCCCAAGCACGTAGAAGTTGACGCCGATGGCGGAGAGCCACAACGCGCGTTCGCGCGGGGCTTTGAGAAAACGCACCATCAGCGCTAACTGGATTGCCAGTAGCGCGGCCACTGCGGCCGCATTCCACGGCCGCTCCCAGCCGACCAACAGTGCCACCACCGCGGCTTGCGGCACCGCCATGAAGGCGCAGGCCACCCAGCCGGCCCTGCGCTCGCCCAGTTGCACCGGCAGCGAGCGCACGCCCATGCGGTGGTCGCCTCCGATGGACTTGAAGTCGTTGAGCGTCATGATCCCGTGCGCGCCCAGGCTGTAGAGCACCGCCAGCGTCAGGATGCGCGCGTTGGGCAGGGCACCGGCCAGCATCACCGCCGCGCCGGTAATCCACGCCAGCCCCTCGTAGGAGAAGCCCACTGCCGCGTTGCCCCACCAGCCGTTGCGCTTCAGGCGCAGCGGCGGCGCGCTGTACATCCACGCCAGCAGCAGGCCGAGCGCGGCGGCGGTAAAGCCCCACAGCCCGAGCTGTGTGGCCAGTGCCAGCGACAGCAGCGTCCAGATGATGGCGATATACAGCCCCCAGCGGCCGGGGATGCGGCCCGAGGGGATCGGCCGCTCCGGCTCGTTGATCGCATCCACATGGCGGTCGAACCAGTCGTTGACCGCCTGGCTGGTGGCGCAGACCATCGGCCCGGCGACGATCACGCCGATCACGACGACTGGCCAGCGGTCGGCCGGCTCGACACCCGAGGACACCACGCCGCAGCCGAAGGCCCACATCGGCGGAAACCACGTGATCGGCTTGAGCAGTTGCAAAACTGCGGACGCCTGCGGCAACGGATAGGCATTGGTCGCCATCGGGCGACAGTAAAACTTGACACCGTGAGTGTCAACAAAGATTTACGTCGTGCTGCCGATACTTTGCGCTTCGGCAAATGCCGCGGGCGGCGGGCTAGGACGCAGTGGTGTCCGTTTCGGCCTCTTCCTCGGCGCCGATCAGTCCGTAGCGCCGCAGCTTGACGTACAGGCTCTGCCGGCTCAGCCCCAGCATTTCGGCCGCGGAGGCGCGGTTGTCCTTGGTCAGTTCGAGCGCGGCTTCGATGCACAGCCGCTCGATGACGTCGGTGGTGTCGCGCACCAGGTCTTTCAACGGCACGCGGCCAATCAGCTCAGTCAGTTGCGCTACCGAGTGCGGCAGCTCGCGCCCGCGGGCGTCGGCCGCGGTCCGGTTGCCGGCGTGGCGCAGGGCAAAACCCAGGCAGGGCGGGTCGCCGTTGGGGACCGACACCGCGGAGATCTCCACCTCGGTGGTCGAGCCGAACTGCCCGCGCACGGCGGTGGCAAAGGAGCGCACCACGCCGTGCTGGCGCAGGTTGGACAGCAGCACCTCCAGATCGACCCCCGGCCGGCCCAGCCAGCGCGACAGCGGCTCGCCGCGCATCTGTGCCTCCGAACCCATCTGCGTGAGATCGAGGAAGGCGGCGTTGGCGGTCAAGACCTGGCCGTTCGGGTCGGTCACGACGAAGCCGTCGGGCAGTTGATCGATCACCTCGAGCAGGCGCGAGCGGATCGGCGAGACCATCGTCGCGCGGGCATCGCCGGCCAGCGGGGACAGGCGCACGAGGAAATAGCTCGCCGACTCCTGCCGGAACAGCGACGCCGACACCAGCAGCCGCTGCCGGCCATCGGCGGCACGCGCGACGATATCTTCCGCGTTGCCGGCCACGCGCAGGCCGGCCAGCTGGTCCTGCACCGCGCGCTGGCCGTCGATGTCGACGCCGAGCGGAAACACGCGCCCAATGAGGCGCTTGCTGCTGTCGCCGAGCAGGCGCAGCGCGGCCGGGTTGGCTTCTGCGATCTTCATCGTCGCGGCATCGACGATCAGCACCGCCTCGGCCGCCAACTGGAACAACAGGCGGTAGCGCGTCTCGGCGTGGCGCAGGCGCGAATACTCGCGCTCCATCGTCCGCTGCGAGTCCATCAACTGCTGCTGCAACTGCGACACCGCGCGCAGGTCGCGACCGAAGGCGAGCAGCGCACCGCGCCGCGGCAGCCGCACCGTGCAATAGAGCACCGGCAGGTCGGCGGCGCCGGCCACCGGGTGGTTGACCTGGCGCCAGCGCGGCGCCGCGGCGGGCTCGACCGGCTCGCGCAGCAAGGCCTCGACCTTGGGCCGGCTTTCGACCGTGACGGTGTCGATCCACGGCTGGCCGATCCACAAGCGCTCGGCGTCGAGCGGCAGATCGGCCGCGACAACGGCCAGATCGCGGATGGTGCCGGATTCGTCCACCACCAGCGCCACGTCGGCTGCGGCGGTCACCAGGCGTGCCGCTGCGTCCGCATCCAAGGTGCCGAGGGTCTGGCGCGGGGAGTCGAAGGGTTTCACGGAAGGGGCGCCGTCTCTACAGAGGCGCGTCACAGGGTCGAGGGGTTCAGGGTTGTGCCCTCTGGCTGGCGCGGGTGGCGTCCACGCTGGCGACGAAGGCCTGTGCAAGCTGGACCGCACCGCGTCCGTCCTGCGCGATGCCGTCGGCTCCGAGTGTCGCGACCAGATCGGGCTGCGTCACGCACAGCGGCCCGCCCAGCAAGAGGCCGACCTCCGGATTGCAGGAGGCGCGCCGCACGATCCGCAGCAGCGCCACCGC
>JAJTHJ010000321.1 GCA_021298875.1 Burkholderiales bacterium
CGCACTGATGCGCCGCGCCTTGCTGCTGTTCGCGCTGCTGCTCGCCCCGCTCGCTGCGCTCGCGCAGTTCGACCATCGCCACGCGGCGTGGGACACCCTGCTCGCGAAGCATGTCAAGGTCGCCACGGACGGCAAGAGTTCGCGCGTGGACTACAAAGGCTTTGCCGCCGACCGCGCCGCCTTGCAGGCCTACCTGAAGACGCTCTCCGCCGTGACGCCGGCCGAGTTCGCCGGCTGGAACAAGGCGCAGCAGTACGCTTTTCTGGCTAACGCCTACAACGCGTTCACGGTCGAGAAGATCCTGACCCGCTACCCGAACCTCAAGTCGATCCGCGACTTCGGCAGCGTGTTCGGCAACCCGTGGAAGGACAAGTTCTTCGTGCTGCTGGGCCGCGAGCAGAACCTCGACGGCATCGAGCACGAGACGATGCGCGCCCCCGGCGCCTACGACGACCCGCGCGTGCACGTAGCGGTGAACTGCGCCAGCATCGGCTGCCCGATGCTCGGGCGCGAGGCCTTCGGCGCCGAGCGGCTCGAGGCGCAACTCGAAGACCTGATGCGGCGCTTCATGAGCGACGCGACGCGCAACCGGGTCAACCCGGCCAGCGGCAAGCTGGAGTTGTCGAAAATCTTCGACTGGTACAAGGTCGACTTCGAGCGCGGCGGCAAGAGCTTCCTCGGCTTCGCGGGATTTAAGAGCGTGGCCGAGGTGGGCAACCGCTACGCGGAGCAGCTGGCCGCGAACGAGGCCGACCGCGCACGGCTGCGCTCCGGCGAGGTCGAGGTGGTCTTTCTCGACTACGACTGGCGCCTGAACGACGTCGCGCGCTGACGCGCCGTGAACCCGCGCGCCGGCACAATCGCGGGCCACCCGCTCCGCCATGCACCCCGTCCTCGTCGCCACCGCCGCGCCGGCGCCACCGCGCCTGCCGGTCGCACTCGCCCTCGGCATGGTCGGCAGCCTGGGCGAGGAGCTGCTGGCGCAACTGGTCGGCTCGATGCGCTTGCAGGCGGTCTACGTCGGCGTGACGCAATCGATCGGCTCGGCCACTGCGAGGTTTCGCCCCTGGGTGGTCGGGCGCGGCGTCGTGGCAGTCGACGAAGCCTGGCTCTGCCTGACCGACCCGCAGAGCTTCGTCCCCGCCGGCACGCCGGTGCGCCGCTACGCGCCGGCCGAGACGCTCGCCGCCGCCGAACTCGCGCGACAGTGCGGCGCACGGCGGCTGGTGGTGGTCGCGCCACTCACGGCGCTGTTGCAGATGAGCGCCACCGGCCTGCTGCTCGACGGCGAGGCCGAACTGCGGCTGCGCGCACTGGGCTTCGAGCAACTGGTCGTCGTGCGCCCGACCGCGGCGGAAGTTGCCGAACACGGCGGCCCCTGGCTGGCGCGGCTGGTGCGCGCTGGCGCGCGCGCGGTGGCCGGCATCATGCTGCCGGGCTACGCGCAACTGCTGTCGGCGCGCACCGCGGCGGCGGCGATCGTCGAGGCGGTGCAGACGGCACCCACCGGCGTCGGCGTCTTTGGCGCGCGCGAGCTGATGCGGATCGTCGAGCGGCGGCTGCCGGAACTCGCGCCCAAGAAGCGCCGTTGGAGCCGGCGGTGAAGCTCGCCGTGGTGATGCCGACGCTGAACGAGGCTGCCGGCATCGGCACCGCGCTCACCGCACTCGCCCCGCTGCGCGCGCGCGGCGCGGTGGTCGTCGTCGCCGACGGCGGCAGCGACGACGACACTGTCGCCCGCGCCACGCCGCTGACCGACCGGGTGTTGGCCGCCCCGCACGGCCGCGCCGCGCAGATGAACGCGGGTGCCGCCTGCGCCGAGGCGCGCGCTGCCGACGCACTGCTTTTCCTGCACGCCGACACGCAGTTGCCGGATGAGGCGGAACGGCTGATCGCCGCCGCGCTGGCCACCCGCGCCTGGGGCCGCTTCGACGTGACGATCGAAGCTGCGCATCCGATGCTGCGCGTGGTCGCCGCGATGATGAACTGGCGCTCGCGCGCCACCGGTATCGCCACCGGCGACCAGGCGATCTTCTGCACGCGGCAGGCGTACGACGCGCTGGGCGGCTTCGCACCGCTGCCGCTGATGGAGGACATCGACTTCTCCCGCCGCGCCAAACGCCTGTCGCCGCCGGCCTGCCTGCGCGCATGCGTAGCGACCTCCGGCCGCCGCTGGCAGCGGCATGGCGTGTGGCGCACGATCCTGCTGATGTGGCGATTGCGCGCGGCCTACTTCTTCGGCGCCGACCCGGCGCGGCTGGCGCAGCGCTACCGCGCGGCGCGCTGACCGATGATCGCTAGCGACGCGCTCGCGATCTTTGCCCGTGCGCCACAGCCGGGGCAGGCCAAAACGCGGCTGATCCCGCGGCTCGGTGCCGAAGGTGCCGCGCACTTGCAGGCGCGGTTGATCGAACTTGCAATCGCCAAAGCGGCCACCCTGCCCGACTGCGCGACCACGCTGTGGCTGGACGGCGACCCGGCCCTGCTGCCGCCGGCGGCGCGCGCCGTGCCGCGACAAACGCAGCGCGGCGCCGATCTGGGCGAACGGATGGCCGACGCCTTCGCCCGCACGCTGCGCACGACGCGGCGGATGGTGCTGATCGGCACCGACTGCCCGGCGCTCACGGTCGAGGATCTGCGCGCCGCCTTCGCCGCACTGGCCACGCACGAGGTCGTGGTGCAGCCGGCGCTGGATGGCGGCTACGTGCTGATCGGCCTGACCGCGCCGCAGCCGCAACTCTTTGCCGGCATCCGCTGGGGCAGCGACGAAGTGCTCGCCGCCACGCGCGAGCGCATCGCCGTGCTGGGCCTGCGCGGCGCCCTGCTCGACCCCCGGCCCGATCTCGACACTCCGGAGGACTATATGCACGCCACCGCGCGAGGATGGCTATGAAGCGAGCCGCCTTGACGGCACTTGCCCTGCTCGCCGCGCTGCCCGCCGCCGCGCAAGCACCGCAGCTCGCGCCGTTTTCCACGGCAGAACCCGGCCCCCCGCCGCCGCCGTGGGAGCTGCTGACCCTGCCCAAGCTGCCCAAGCACACGCGCTTCGAGATCGCGGACATCGACGGCACGCGCGCGCTGCGGGCGGAAGCCGACGCCAGCTCCGCCAACCTGCTGACACCGGTCGAGCCGGCGCTGGGCCAGCGGCCGATCCTGACGTGGCGCTGGCGGGTCGATGCGTTTCCGGCCGGCGCCGATCTGCGGCGCAAGCAGGGCGACGACACCGCCGCGCGGCTGTGCGTCCTGTTCGACGTGCCCGACGCGCGGCTCGCCTTTGGCGTGCGGATGCAGTTGAAGCTCGGCCGCACGCTGTTCGACCCGGCCCTGCCGGCCGCATCGATCTGCTACGTGTGGGACGAAAAGCTCGCCGCTGGCACCTCGCTGCCCAACGCCTACACCGACCGGGTGCGGATGATCGTGCTGCGCCAAGGCGGCCCCGGTCCGTGGGCCGACGAACGGCGCGACGTGCAGGCCGACTTCGCCCGCGCCTTTCCCAGCGAAGCCGCCGGTGGCTTCCGCCCGCGGATCGCCGCCATCGGCATCGCCAACGACGGCGATAACACCGGCGGCAGTTCGCGCGCCTGGTTTGGCGACGCGAAACTGCTCGATCCATGACCCGACGGCTGCTGTTGATCGGCGGCGGCCACGCGCACGTCGGCGTGCTGGCGGCGCTGGGCCGCGAGCCGCTGCGCGATGACGACGGCGCGCCGTGGGAGGTGACGTTGGTGTCGCCCTACGAGCGGCAGGTCTACTCCGGCATGCTGCCCGGTTGGATCGCCGGGCATTACCGGATCGAGCAGTGCGTGATCCCGCTGCGCCCGCTGGCACAGCGGGCCGGCGTGCGCTATGTGCAGGCGCATGCGACGGGATTGACGCTCGCCGCGCGTACCGTGCAGACCGATATCGGCGAGACGCTGCCCTTCGATCTCGTGTCCATCGATATCGGCCCGGCCTTCGACTGGGCAACGCTGCCCGGCGCGCGGGAGCATGCGGTGGCGCTGCGGCCGATCGAGCATTTCATCGTCGCCTGGCAGCAGTTGCACGCACGTCTGGCGCAGGCCGGCACGGTGCCGGCCACCATCGTCGGCGGCGGCGCCGGAGGGGTGGAGATCGCGCTCGCCTGGGCGCACCGCGCGCAGCGCGAGGCGCTGCCGCTGCGCCTGCAACTCGTGTGCGGGCGCGCCGGCCCGGTGCCGACGCTGCCGCCGGCGGTGGGCGCGCGCCTGCGCCACTGGCTCGCGCGCAGCGAGGTGCGACTGATCGAAGACGAAGCCGCCGGGGTCCATGCGGATGCCGTGCAGCTCGCCGGCGGCGAGCCGCTGCCTTCGGCCGGCACGCTGGCCGCCACCGGCGCCGCGGCGGTGGCCTGGCCGGCGCAGGCCGGGCTCGCCGTCGATGCGCGCGGCTTCATCGCCGTGGACGAGCACTTGCGCTCGACCTCGCATCCCTTCGTCTTTGCGACCGGCGACTGCGCCACGATGGTCGAGCATCCGCGACCGAAGTCGGGTGTTTACGCGGTACGCGCGGGGCCGCCGCTTGCGTTCAACCTCCGGCGCATCGCGGCGGAACGAGCGCCGCAACGCTACCTGCCGCAGCGGCGCGCGCTGTATCTGCTCGCAACCGGGCCGCAACACGCAATCGGCGTCTGGGGCAAGCTCGTCGCCGAGGGCGACTGGGTCTGGCGCTGGAAGGACTGGATCGACCGGCGGTTCATGGCGATGTATGGTGCGGAGGCGTGATCGGTGATCGGTGATCCGTGGTCGGTGGTCGGTGGCCGCGTCGGTGTGGAGGTGTGATGAGAATCGCGTTGATCGTTGTCGTCGTTGTCGCGCTGCTGGTGCTCGGGGCGGGGCAGTTGGGCTTGTTCAGTGGACGGATGCCGGACGATCTCGGCGTGCGCGAAGGCAGGCTCGAGCCGCCCTCGCGCACCGAGAATTCCGTCAGCAGCCAGGCCGCGCTGCACGACGGAGACGGCGCGCGCTACGCCGCGATCGATCCGCTGCGCTACGGCGGCGACGGCGCCGCGGCGCTGACGAAGATTGGCCGCATCGTGATGGCGATGCCGGGCGCGCGGATCATGCGAAGCGGCCCGGACTACCTGTACGTTCAGTTCCACACGCGCTGGCTGAAGTTCGTCGACGACGCGGAGTTCTGGGTCGATCCCGCCGGCGGCGTCATCCACGTGCGCAGCGCCTCGCGGCTGGGGCGCAAGGACTTCGGCGTCAACCGCGCACGGATCGAGGCGATCCGCGCGCGATTTGCCGCCACAGGGTGACCGGAGCGCGCCAATGCCGGCCAGGGGGCGCAGCCTGTGGTTAACGCTGCACCTTTGGTTGGGGCTGCTGCTGGGGCTGTGGTTCGCGCTGGTCGGCGCGACCGGCACGTTGCTCGTCTACCGCGAGCCGCTCGACCGCTGGCTCGACCCCGAACTGCTGACCGCCCGCGCGCCGGGGCCGCCGCTGCCGCCGCAGACGATCGTTGCCGCTGCCACCGAGCGCTTCGGCCACGTCGAGCGCATCCGCCTGCCTGCGGCGCCGGGTGATGTGTATCGGCTGCAAGTGCGCACGGAACCGAGCTGGCGCGTGGACATCGATCGCCTCGAAGCGACGTTCGATCCCGCCACCGGCGCGCTGCTCGGCAGCCGGCCGACGGAAGCGCTGGGGCTGTCGTCACCGCTGCTGTTGCGCACACTCTACGAGTTCCATCGCAATGTGCTGCTGGGCGAGCCGGGGTC
>JAJTHJ010000332.1 GCA_021298875.1 Burkholderiales bacterium
GCGCGAAGGCACCACCATCGTCGCGGCCTCCAGCGGCTCCACCGCGGTGAGCGAGGCCTACTTCGCGCGGCTGCTGGGCCTGCCCTTCGTGCCGGTGATGCCGCGCTCCACCTCGCGCGAGAAGATCGCGCAGATCGAGTTCCACGGCGGCCGCTGCCATCTGGTGGCCGACCCCGCGCAGGTCTACGCGCAGGCCGCGCGGCTGGCCGCCGACTGCGGCGGTCATTACATGGATCAATTCACTTACGCCGAGCGGGCGACCGACTGGCGCGGCAACAACAACATCGCCGAATCGATCTTCGCGCAGATGGCGGCCGAGCCGCAGCCCGCACCCACCTGGATCGTGGTCGGCGCCGGCACTGGCGGCACCAGCGCCACGCTCGGCCGCTACGTGCGCTACCGGCGCCACGCCACGCGCATCTGCCTCGCCGACCCCGAGAACTCGGTGTTCCACGACTACTGGCGCAGCGGCGACGCCACGCTGACGCTGGCGCGCGGCTCGCGCATCGAAGGCATCGGCCGCCCGCGGGTGGAGCCGAGCTTCAACCGCCACGTGATCGACCATTCGATCCGCGTGCCCGATGCGCTGTCCTTTGCCGCCGCGCGCTTTCTGGAGGGCGTGCTGGGTCGCAAGGTCGGCCCGTCCACCGGCACCGCCTTCGTCGCCTGCGCGCAGTTGATCGCACAGATGAAAGCGCGGCGCCAGCCCGGCGCGGTGGTCACGCTGCTGTGCGATGGCGGCGAGCGTTATCTGGGCACCTGTTACGACGATGCGTGGCTCGGCGCCGAGGGGCTGGATATCAAGCCCGGCATGCGCAGGCTGGAGCAGTTCTGGGCGACCGGCCGCTGGCCCAACTAGCGTCGATGGAGCGCAGCGAAATCCGGGGACGCACGGTCCACCAAGGCTCCGCCCCGAATTCCGGCGCTCCGCGCCTGCATCCGGGCTACGAACCAAACAAACCCGTGGAAAGATACCGGTCGCCGCGGTCGCAGACGATGAATACGATCGTCGCGCCTTCGACCTCGGCCGCCACGCGCAGCGCGATCGCCGCCGCGCCGCCCGCCGACGGGCCGCAACTGATGCCCTCTTCCACCGCCAGCCGGCGCGCCATCGCTTCGGCCTCGGCCTGCGTGACGTACTCAATCCGATCCACACGGCTGCCTTCGTAGATTTTCGGCAGGTAAGCCTCCGGCCACTTGCGGATGCCGGGGATAGCCGAGCCTTCGGCCGGCTGCGCGCCGACGATCTGCACCTGCGGCGCAATCTCCTTCAGGTAGCGCGACACACCCATGATCGTGCCGGTGGTGCCCATCGCGCTGACGAAGTGCGTGATCCGCCCGCCGGTATCGCGCCAGATTTCAGGGCCGGTCGTCTCGTAGTGCGCGCGCGGGTTGTCGGGGTTCGCAAACTGGTCGAGCACTTTCCCCTCGCCCGCCGCCTGCATCTGCATCGCCAGATCGCGCGCGTACTCCATGCCACCAGCGGCGGCGGGAGTCAGGATCAATTCGGCGCCATAGGCGCGCATGCTGGCGCGCCGCTCGGCGGAGAGGTTGTCCGGCATGATCAGCGTCATCCGGTAACCGCGCATCGCCGCGATCATCGCCAGCGCGATGCCCGTGTTGCCGCTGGTGGCTTCGATCAACCGGTCGCCGGGCCTGATCTCGCCGCGCTCCTCGGCGCGACGGATCATCGAATACGCGGGCCGGTCCTTGACCGAGCCGCCGGGGTTGTTGCCCTCGAGCTTGCCGAGAATCGTGTTGCCGCGGCGCGCGTGCTCCGCGCCCGGGATGCGTTGCAAGCGCACGAGCGCCGTGTTGCCGATGGTCTGCTCGATGGTCGGCCAGTTCACTTGCGGTTCTCCGGTCGCGGCAGCGGCTGGCCGGCGACGGTCAGCCCTTGTTGGTCGAGTTGCTCCAGGCGTTTTCCGCTCAAGCCCTTAATGCGCTTTTGCAGATCGGCCCAGTTGCGAAAGGCGCCGTTTTTCTCGCGCTCGGCGAGGATGCGCGCCGTCGTCTCCACGCCCAGTCCGTTCAACTGTTCGAGCTGCGCACGGTTGGCGTCGTTAATCTCCAGCGCCGCAGCGGCCAGCGGCAACGACAGGCACAGGGTTAGAAGCGCGCGCCTCATCGCAGTTCAGGCGGCCTCGGCGTCGAGTTCCTCGATCCGCCGCGGCGGCGTGCTGTCCCAGCTGTTGCAGCCGATGCACCGCCAGTGAAACTCGCGCGAGCGGAAGCCGCATTTGCCGCAGCGGTAGCGCGCGATCTGGCGCGTCTGCGCGTGCAGCAGCTGGCGCAGCGGCTCCAGTTCGCTGTCGCCGCCGGCGGCGCGGCTGCGCAGCGCCAGCAGCTTGTCGAAGCCCAGCAGCGACGGATTGCGCGCCAGTTCGTCGCGCAGCAGCGCTTCGGCCGCCGCCGGCCCCTCCCATTCGCCGACGCGCCGCGCCGCGACGTCGAGCAGGTCGATCGACGGATGGTCGAGCAGGCTGCGCCGCAGCAGGTTGAGCGCCTCGCCGCGCCGGCCGGCGGCATCGAGCGCCGCCGTCAGCCGCTCGGCGACCAGCGCCAGATAGTCGGGGGCAAGCGACTCCAGCTTCAGCCAGTGCCGGATAGCCTCGTCGCGCGCCTCGCGGCGGGCGGCCA
>JAJTHJ010000263.1 GCA_021298875.1 Burkholderiales bacterium
CACCCCGGCCCTCCCCCGCAAGCGGAGGGAGGGAGAGAGGCAAGACTATCGGCGCGAAACCAGCAGACCGAGCAGGAAGCCCACTCCGGCCGCCACGCCGACCGCGCTCCACGGGTGCTCGTGCACCCAGTCGTCGGTGGCGCGCACGGCGGCCTTGGTGCTCTCGGTCACGCTGGCCTGCGCTTCGGTCAGCCGCAGCTTGGCGCGGTGCAGCGCCTCGGCGGCGCGCTCGCGCAGGTGCACGGCCTGCTCGCCGCTGGCGGCGCCCGCCTGCTTGAGCAGCGCTTCCACGTCGTCCAGGACGACCTTGGCATCGGCAACCAGTTTGTCGCGATTGACTACGGTGTCTGTCATCTTCTTCTCCTGTTGGCAAAGTTCATCGTAGGCGCAAGGGTTACGCCTCGATTGATTGCGGTCAAGTCGGGATTCGCCCCTCCTGCGATTCTGCGAGCGGGCGCTGTCATTGCGCCCGCCTACCATGAATCCGTCGCCCAGTCCTGCTTGGCACAGTCTATCGCCGGCAGCGGTGTGCGAGTCGCTGCATACCGGCGCCGACGGACTGACCGCTAGTGAAGCCGCGCGCCGACTCGTCGAGACCGGCCCCAACGAGTTGCGTGCCGCGCCGCACGGCTCGGCCTGGGCGCTGCTCGCGGCGCAATTCAAGAACGTGTTGATCCTGATCCTGCTGGTGGCCACTGCGCTGTCCGCCCTGCTCGGCCATGCCGTGGAGGCAGTGGCGATCACCGTGGTCGTGCTCTTTGCCGTGCTGCTGGGCTTCGTGCAAGAGTACCGCGCCGAGCGGGCCCTGGAGGCGCTGGCGAAGATGGCGGCCCCGCGCGCGCGCGTGCTGCGCGACGGCGTCGAGGTGGTACTGCCCGCGCGCGAGGTGGTGCCTGGCGACCTGCTGCTGCTCGCCGCGGGCGACCACGTGGCGGCCGACGCGCGGCTCATGCAGGCGGTCGAGCTGCAGGCGCAGGAGGCACCGCTCACCGGCGAGTCCACGCCGGTGGCCAAAGCGGCGGACGCGCAAGTCGCCGCCGCAGCGCAGGTCGGCGACCGGCGCACGATGGTCTACGCCGGCACCGCCGTCACCCATGGCCGTGGCCGCGCGGTGGTGGTGGCCACCGGCGCCGACACGGAATTCGGTCGCATCGCCGGCATGCTGGCGGCGGTGCCGGTGGCGCGTACCCCGCTGCAACTGG
Source organism: Burkholderiales bacterium (assembly GCA_021298875.1). Classification (GTDB taxonomy): domain Bacteria; phylum Pseudomonadota; class Gammaproteobacteria; order Burkholderiales; family Burkholderiaceae_F; genus JAJTHJ01. The sequence goes on from JAJTHJ010000263.1 coordinate 1,203, forward strand.
CGCTCGACCGGCTGGGCCGCGGGCTGGCGCGGGCGGCGGCGGTGGTGGTGCTGGTGATCGTCGCCCTCGGCCTGCTGCGCGGGCAGCCGTTCGTGGAGATGCTGGTCCTCGGCATCGCGTTGGCGGTGGCGGTGGTGCCGGAAGCACTGCCGGCGGTGGTGACGATCTCGCTCGCGCTCGGCGTGCAACGGCTGGCGCGGCGCCGCGCGCTGATGCGCCGGCTGCCGGCGGTGGAGACGCTGGGCAGCACTTCCGTCATCTGCACCGACAAAACCGGCACGCTGACGCGCGACGAGATGACGGTGCGCGCGATTTACCTCGACGGCCGCGAGCTCGAAGTCACCGGCGCCGGCTACGCGCCGGAAGGCGAGTTCCGCCACGGCGATGCCGTTCTTGCCGAAGACCCGCTGCTGCACCGGTTGCTGCGCGCGGGGGCACTTGCCAACGACGCACGCCTGCACCGGCACGAAGGACGCTGGCGCATCCACGGCGACCCGACCGAAGGCGCGCTCGTCGTCGCCGCGGCCAAGGCGGGGCTGGACAAACCCGCACGCGACGCCGCCGCGCCGCGCGTGCACGAGGTTCCGTTCACCGCCGAGTCGCAGCGGATGACGACGGTGCACGCCGACGGCGACGGGCACGTCGCGTTTGCCAAGGGCGCGCCGGAGGTGATCGTCGATTGCTGCCGCTCGATCGTAACGCGCGACGGGGACGTGCCGTTCACCGACACCGTGCGCGCCGAAGTGCTCGGTGCCGCGCAGGCGATGGCCAGCCGCGCGCTGCGTGTGCTGGCGATTGCGACGCGGGAGCGAGTTGCACCGCCCGCACCACAACCCTCGCCCGCTGCGCAGGGGAGGGCGTCACTCCCTCCCCCGCTTGCGGGGGAGGGCTGGGGTGGGGGCGCAGCCCCAGCGTCGGCGTACGAACGCGGCATGACGCTGCTCGGGCTGGTCGGCATGATCGACCCCCCGCGGCCCGAGGCGCGCGCGGCCATCGCCACCTGCGCACAAGCGGGCATCCGCGTGGTGATGATCACCGGCGACCACCCGGCCACCGCGCTCGCCGTGGCGCGCGAACTGGGCCTGGCCGCGCAGGGCCGGCTCGTCACCGGCGCGCAACTGGATGCGCTGACCGATGCGCAACTGGCGCAGCAGGTGGGCGCAATCGAGGTCTACGCGCGCGTATCGCCGGCGCACAAGCTGCGCGTGGTCGAAGCCTTGCGGGCACAGGGCGCGGTGGTGGCGATGACCGGCGACGGCGTCAACGACGCCCCGGCGCTGAAGCGCGCCGACATCGGCGTGGCGATGGGTGTGGCCGGCACCGACGTCGCGCGCGAGGCCGCCGCGATGACGCTCACCGACGACAACTTCGCCACCATCGTCGCCGCGGTCGAAGAAGGCCGGGGCATCTTTGCCAACATTCGCAAGTACCTGGCCTTTCTGCTCTCGTCCAACCTGGGCGAGATCGGCCTGATGGCCGGCGCGGCGCTGGCCGGGCTGCCGCTGCCGTTATCGGCCGTGCAGATCCTGTACGTCAACCTCGCCACCGACGGCCTGCCGGCACTCGCGCTGGCCGTCGATCCGCCCGCCGACGATTTGATGCAGCGCCCGCCGCGGCGCGCTGGTGCAGGCGTGTTCAACCGCCCGCTGCTGGTGCTGATGCTCGTGGCCGGTGTCTGGTCGGCGCTCGTCAACCTGGGGTTGTTCGGGTGGGCACTGGCGCAGGGCCACGGCGTGGCCGAGGCGATGACGCTGGTGTTCGTTTCGTTGGTGCTGATCCAGTTCGTCAAGGCCTACATCTTCCGCGCCGGCCGTCACTCGGTGGCGCACCGACCGCTGGCCAACCGCTGGCTGAATCTGGCGATCCTGTGGGAGCTCGGCCTGCTGGCCTTGATCCTGGGTTGGCCGGTGCTGCAAGTCCCCTTCGGCATCGCCGCCGTGCCCGCCGCCGGCTGGGCGGCCGCGCTCGCCGCGACTCTGTCGATCGTCCCGATCACCGAAGCGGCCAAGTGGGCGCTGCGGCGGGGGTGGCTCGGCCCACTCGATTGAGCGGATTCGCTCGCCTTCAAAAAAAAGCGGCGCGGCGGGCCGCCAAGGATTCGGCCATTTGCCGCGCCGGGGGAGAACCTGTACGTGTCAATCGGTCTCGCCAAACAAGAACACCGGATCGGCCTGCGCCAACCACGGCAGGCCGGCGGCTTTCCAACCCGCGTACTGCGGGCCGTCTTCGCTGCCGGCGCCGTCGAGGCCGCCCTGGATTACCGTGACGTGCGTAAAGCCCGCCTGATGCAGCACCTCCGCCGCCGCCGCGGCGACTGCGCCGGTGCGGCAGAGCAGAAGCAGCGGCGTGTCCTCATCGCCGCCATAGAAGGCGACCCAGGCGCGCGCCCATTCGACGAAATCCGGCACGCGTACGACCGCCACGCTGCCGGAGGCGGAGTCCCAGCGCAGGGGCTGCGCCGCTTCGGCAAAGGGCACCAGCGCATCGGCCGGCGTTGCCTGCCCGCCGAAGACAGCCTCGGCGTGGCTGCGCACGTCCAGCAGCAGCACGGCGCGGCCATGCTCGGCCTTGGCCAGCGCGGCCAGTTGCGGACTGATGGTGGCCACCGGCGCGGCGTGGGCCGGCGCGGCGAGCGCGCTGCATGCGAGCAGGAGGGAGGCGAAGCCAAAACGGGAAGCGGTCTTTTTCATGGGAAGTCCTTTCGAGACGAGAGCGGAGCGAGGGATACGTCGCACCCACTCGCGCACGCGGGCGCGGAAGCGGTCGCGACATGGTGGACCGCGGCACGCGCCGGCGCCGCGGGGTGGAGTACGCCGGCCGCGAGCGCGACCGGTGTTGGAGAAAGCGAAACGGCCGCCGGTATCCAGCGCGCGCTTCCGCGCCAGCCGGCCAGCCAGACCGCGGCCAGCGCGGCGGCCAGCGCCAACGCCCAAGCGGCAACCGTGCCCAGCGGCACCAGCGCAACCATCAGGGCGGTCATGAACACCGCGCGCGCCGTCAGCCCGCCCACGTAAGCGCGCAGAAACGCCGCCAGCGCTGCCGGCTGCGCCTGCCGGTGCACGAGCACGGCCGAGGCAGTACCGACCACTGGCAGCGACGCGATCAGCCCGCACCACTGCGGCGGCAAGTGCGGCGCCAGAAGCAGCGCGACCGTGGAGATCAGCCCGGCGCAGGCCGCGCCGATGGCCACGTCGTGTCGCGCCGGGCGACAAGGCAGCGCGTCGCCGTGCAGCCGCGGCATCGCGCGGGCGGACAACGCCAGCGCCACCGCGGTAAACAGCACGACCGCCAGGGCCGCCCCGTGCACCTCGATGGCCGCCAGGCCGACTGCGCCGACCGTCGTCAGACCCACGGCGAGGCTGCCGGCCGGGCCGAGCCAGCGCGCAGCATGGGCGTAGGCGAGCGCCAGAACCGCGCTCAGCCCGGTCGAGTACAAGGCGCCCTGCGCCGCCGCCGCTGCCGGCTCGCTGCCATAGTCGAGCGCAAGCCAGATCAGCGCCGGCGCCGAGGTCACCGGAAACGCCGCCAACAGACCGGCCAGCCGCGGCCCGCCCCGGCGCAGCGCCCACAGCAACGCGGCGATCGCGGCGGCGGTGATCAGCCCGCGCAGCGACGCCCCCGCCGCCGCGCCCCACCACGCGGCGGGCGCCATGTTCAACGCGCCGGTGGGGGCGAGCAGCGCACCGCCGCCGACGGCAAGCAACGCTGCCTTCATCGCCGGCTCCACCCGTGGTGGCCTGCGG